>JBBIIS010000025.1:0-26998 GCA_037446375.1 Bacteroidota bacterium
AATGGGATTATTAATATATTGTTCGCTGGCCTTGGCAAATTTCTCGGCTATTTCGGTTTCAGCCGTTCCAAGTATAACCCTCGCCTTTCTCTCCCTCTCGGCCTGAGCCTGCTTGCTCATAGCATCTGCAAGGGCCTGGGGTATTATAATATCCCTGATGCCAACAGCCTGGCAGGTTATACCCCACGGGTTCGTATTTGTGTCGAGAGTCTTTTGAAGGTCCTCGGCAATTTTCTCCCTTTCCTGAAGCAGGTCGGCAAGCTCGTGTTTTCCGATTATATCCCTGAGGTCGGTCTGGGCAATAAATGATATCGCCTTGACATACTCCTGCACTTCAAGTGCTGCCTTTTCGACATCCCATACCGTCCAGTATACGACTGCATCTACATTTACAGGAACGGTATCTTTTGTAAGGGTCTGCTCTGCCTTGAATTCAGTTACACGTACCCTTTGATCAACATAGGTACTTACCCTGTCGAGTACCGGTATTATCAGGAAAATGCCAGGACCCTGCAGTCCTCTGAATTTTCCCATTCTCAGTACAACAGCTTTTTCCCATTGGTCAGCTATCTGGATGGAGCTTGCAATAAGAAATGAAATAACAATTGCCAGGGCAAGTGCAGGCTCTCCAATGATCTTCAGAATATAGAGCACGATTGAAAGCGCGGAAAGTACAATCAATACTGTAATTGAAACAGGATTGAAATTCGATAATGTTGTGGGATTTGTTCTCATTTTATGTTTCGTTTTTGAAGTTCATTTACTAATTCCTCTTTTGAAAAGCCATAGCTATGCGAGATAGTCAGAAACTCATTGCATATGCTTTCAAGCTTTGTCCGCCTTTCTCCGGCCGGAATAACTACCTCAGTCCTGCCTATAAAGGTCCCCGTACCCTGCTGAGTTTCCAGGATGTTCTGGATCTCCAGCTCCTTATAGGCCTTGGTCACAGTATTCAGGTTAACCTTCAGGTCGACTGCAAGACCGCGTACCGTGGGGAGCTGTTCGCCTGCCTTAAGGTTACCTGAAGCAATCCCGAACTTTATCTGGTCGATTATCTGCCGGTAAAACGGGACACCTGCTTTAGGATCTAAAATGAAGTTGATCATACTCTGATTGCATTAGTGTATTATTCATATAGTACAATATTATTATGATTTTTTCAGATTTCAAAATAAATATTAACGACAAAATTGCAGGATCCTGAAACCGGTTGCTTCGTCGCTCCGATCCTCCCTGCGACCGAACAGCTGTTAAACATCTGTTTGTCAGACTACCAAAGCCGACAGAAAACTGACGTCATTGAGAAACCGGGTGTGAAAACCTCCCCCCTGATCCCAAGCCCAAAATGCTGGGAGTGAAACGACATGGTCCCGTTCTGCGGGAGGCTCAATATCCCTGAAAGGATTTAACAATATTTTTGCGATAACTATGTAATCCCCTATCTTAGCACACAGATTTCTATTCAACACAGATATTATGTCGATCCTTGTTAATTCTGTCACTAAATACTACGGCGCACAAAAGGCTCTCGATAATGTATCCTTCAGCATAAACACTGGTGAGATAGTCGGTTTCCTTGGCCCAAACGGAGCAGGAAAATCGACCATGATGAAGATCATAACCGGTTTTATTCCCTCTTCCTCCGGAAATGTTCTTGTTAATGGGAAAGAAGCCGCCTCTGGTGATCCCGAAATCAGAAAAAAGATCGGTTACCTTCCGGAAAACAACCCTCTGTATCCCGATATGTACGTCAGGGAGTACCTCGGATTTGTCGCATCTTTTTACAGCCTTGGGAAAAAGAAAGATAAGGCCGTCGATGATATTATTGCAGTTACAGGCCTCAACTCCGAACAAAATAAAAAAATAGGAGCTCTCTCCAAAGGCTACAGACAGCGTGTCGGGCTTGCCCAGGCACTCATACATTCTCCGGAGGTCCTTATCCTCGATGAGGCGACTACCGGGCTCGATCCAAACCAGATAGTCGAGATCAGAACCCTTATAAAGGATGCAGGGAAAGCCAAGACAATTATGCTTTCGACACATATAATGCAGGAAGTTGATGCCATCTGCGACAGGATAATTATTATTGATAAAGGAGTTATTGTTGCCAATGAAGCAAAGGCTGATATATATTCGAGGATCAAAAAACCGGGACAGGTAGTAATAGTTGAATTTGACAGGGATCTGTCCGAAGAGGCGCTCCGGACATCAACCGGAGCATCATCCGTAAAACAGATAAAGCCAAACACATGGTCGATCGGATCGGAAGGTGAGGATGATCTCCGGCCCCTTATTTTCTCCTTTGCTGTCTCATCAGGACTTACGGTCCTCTCACTTCAGAAACAGGAAAGTAACCTCGAAGAGGTTTTCAGGCTCCTTACCTCCTGATTTTTTTGTTAATCACAATTATTTTTATTTGTTTTGTGCCATCAAAATGATGGTGGAAAGATTTGAGCTGATTGCAACCACAGGAAAAAATGCTAAAACACGGAAATCGCACATTTTTCCGATCAACCAAACCTCCCATCTTTTTGTTAGATACTTAAAATATTATCAGTTTACTGTATTTAATATTTTAACTGATTTTGTTCCTGAACTTACTTTTATATACTTTACCCCCTTTATTTTTCCCCCGGGGGGCAACGAAAACAATCACCTTCCTCCCCGGGGGAAGAAACGGATGGGGGTTATATTCTTTAAAATAGTTATTTAAAAATTTTACTATGGGATATTTTTTTACTTCAGAATCAGTTTCGGAAGGACACCCCGATAAGGTAGCCGACCAGATATCAGACGCCCTCCTCGATGAATTTCTTCGCTGGGATCAGGAATCCAAAGTAGCCTGCGAAACATTTGTGACGACAGGCCTTGTTGTATGTGGCGGTGAGGTCCGCACTGAAGGATGGGTAGATGTGCAGGAGACTGCCCGCAAGGTGATAAGGAACATAGGATATACAAAAGCTGAATATCGCTTTGATTGCGACTCATGCGGTGTCATCTCTACCATTCACGAACAGTCGAGCGATATAAACCAGGGTGTTGTCCGTGAAAAGCCCGAAGAGCAGGGAGCGGGTGACCAGGGTATGATGTTTGGATATGCCAGCCACGAGATGGATAACTATATGCCTCTCAGCATAGATCTTTCACACATCCTCCTCCAGGAGCTTGCCTCAGTGAGACGTGAAGGCACGAAGATGAAATACCTTCGTCCCGACAGTAAATCGCAGGTTACCATAGAGTACGACGATAATGGTAAGCCGGTAAGAATAAACACTATTGTTATAAGCACCCAGCATGACGAGTTCGTGCTTCCAAAGAGCAAATCAGCTGCCGCTGAAAAGACAGCCGAAAAGGCAATGCAGAAACAGATCAGGGAAGATGTTCTGAATATCCTCATCCCAAGAGTGAAAAAGAAACTCCCTGCAAGGATACAGAAGATGTTCACTGCAGACCTCAGGCTCCTTGTAAACCCGACGGGTAAGTTTGTTATTGGCGGACCTCACGGAGATACAGGCCTTACGGGGCGCAAGATCATTGTTGATACATACGGCGGACACGGAGCGCATGGCGGAGGCGCTTTCTCAGGCAAGGACTCTTCAAAGGTTGACAGATCAGCTGCCTACGCCGCGCGTCATATTGCAAAGAACCTTGTTGCTGCAGGCATTTGCGACCAGGCTTTGATCCAGGTTGCATATGCAATAGGTGTTGCAGAACCTGTAGGACTTTATATCAATACATTCGGAACTGCAAAGGTAAAAGACAGCAAGGGAAAGACTCTTCAGGATGGTGTAATTGCAACGACTGTCAGCAAGCTCTTCGATATGCGCCCCTACGCGATCGTAAAACGCTTCGGCCTCAAGAATCCGATCTTCGTACCGACAGCCTCCTATGGCCATTTTGGACGCCAGCCCTATACCGCAAATGTAGATGTTTACTATGAAGTGCCGGGAAGCACACCGAAGAGTGTAAGCACTAATGGCAAAAAGGTCTGGCAAAAAAAGGTTGAATTCTTTACATGGGAAAAACTCGATTACGTTGATAAGCTAAAGAAAGAGTTCAGGCTGAAGTAAGCAGGGAGCGGAGAGCAGGGAATCTGTTTTATCTGAGCCCTATGCCCTTCCCAATGAACATTTCATAAACTTCTACAGATAATATTCTGCCAATGAATATTTTAGACGAATTAAAAACTAAAGTCCTGCTATCCGACGGTGCCTGGGGAACCTTCTTGCAGGCAAAAGGGCTTCAACCCGGAGAATGCCCCGAGATGTGGAACCTGACTCGCCGGAATGATGTCGTTGATATTGCGAGAAGCTACGTCGCTGCCGGATGCGATATTATCGAAACAAACAGCTTTGGTTCAAGCGGGATAAAGCTTGACACATACGGATTAAAGGCAAAAGCATCAGAAATTAACGTAGCAGCGGCTGAAATTTCAAGAGAAGCTGCAGGTAAGAACGTACATGTTGCCGGATCAGTTGGCCCGACAGGGAAGATGCTGCTGATGGGAGACATAACTGAAGAAGAGCTTTACATTACTTTCCGCGAACAGGCGGCAGCGCTCGAAAAGGGCGGCGCGGATATTATTATAATTGAGACAATGTCTGCCATTGATGAGGCATCGATTGCGGTAAGAGCTGCAAGGGAAAATACCAGTTGCACTGTGATAATCACAATGACCTTTTCTCTTACTCCAAAGGGTGAATACCGGACAATGATGGGAGTCTCTCCTGAGGAGATGACCACGGCAATGAAGAATGCAGGAGCGCATATTATTGGCTCAAACTGCGGGAACGGAGTGGCTCAGATGATCGGAATTGTAAAAGCCATAAGAGCTGCTGACAGAAACATCCCGCTGATAATTCAGGCAAATGCCGGACTTCCCGAATATGTCGATGGAAAAACTATCTATCGGGAATCACCGGAAATTATGGCTTCGTATGCCGATGATCTCATAAAGGCAGGTGCAAACATTATTGGCGGCTGCTGTGGAACAACTCCTGCCCATATCAAAGCAATTTCAGAGAGAATAAGAGTATCAGGAACTCTTTAAATACTCATAATGGATTTTTTAACCTCTGAAGGCAGAGGCTCTACGCTAAGCACGCAGAGGTACGCTTAACAATAGATACTGCGAGTACTTCGGTTAAACTCTTTTAAAAGGAAGCTTTTACTATTCTGGCGATATTATCCGATCTCCCTAGGGTATAGTAGTGAATGCCCGGTACTCCTAGCCTGATAAGATGCCTTGATTGTTCCGTTGCCCATTCGATACCAACCTCTCTGGCTTCCTTGTCGGTCTTGCACTTCCTCACCGCCGTGAACAGATCGTTAGGCAGGTCGATATGAAAGGTCTGAGGCAGCAGGTTGATATCGTTCATTGCCGAAATAGGCTTTATCCCCGGAATAACCGGAACATTTATCCCGATCTTTATACATTCGTCGCGGAAGCGGCAGAACCTGTTATTATCGAAGAACATCTGTGTTACTATATAATGCGCACCTGCGTCAACCTTCCTTTTAAGATTTTCCATATCAACAAGCCTGTTTGGCGCTTCGAAATGCTTTTCAGGATAACCGGCCACGCCTATACAGAATGTTGTGGGTTCTGCATTTTCGAGTGTCTCTTCAAGATATTTTCCCCTGTTCATATCGGCTATCTGTTCAACGAGCTCAGATGTGTATTGATGGCCGCTCTTTTCAGGTATGAAAGATCTGCTTCCCCTCTGGGGATCACCCCTGAGCGCCAGCACATCATTAATGCCAAGAAACTTCATCTCGATAAGCACGTTTTCAGTCTCCTCCTTCGTGAATCCGCCGCAAAGAACATGCGGAACAACAGGGATATTGTACTTATACTTCACCGCGGCTGCCAGGGCAATTGTACCCGGACGAAGCCTCGTCACCTTCTTCTCAAGTAGTCCGTCCGGTCTCTCCTTGTAGATGATCTCGTTACGGTGTGTTGTAAAGTTTATATAGGCTGGCTGAAATTCAACAAGTCTGTCGATTGCGGTATATATCCGCTCAATGCTGTGCCCCTTCAGCGGAGGCAGCAGTTCGAATGTGAAAAGTGGCCCTTTGGCGTTGTTTATTGATTCAATTACACTCATCTTCTTTAGATCAGATATTTTGTGAAAGCCATCTGGCGGCTTCCTTGTACGTCAAATTCTTCCTGCCTGCATAGTCCCTCACCTGGTCGTCTCCTACCTTCCCAAGGTTGAAATAGCTTGAATTCGGATGAGAAAAAATGTACGCGCTTACTGAGGAAACAGGAACCATTGCATAGTTCTCGGTAAGTGAAACCCCTGTCCTCTTCTCAGCCTCAAGCAGGTCAAAAATAGTTCTTTTTTCAGTATGATCGGGACAGGCAGGGTAACCCGGGGCAGGACGAATACCGGTGAATGCATTCCTGAAAAGATCATCAGGAGATAAGCTCTCATCGGGTGAAAATCCCCAGAATTCCTTCCTGATCTTTTCGTGAATAAGCTCTGCTGCCGCTTCTGCTATCCTGTCGCCGAGTATCCTTATCATGAAATTGGCATAAACATCATCGTTGTAACTCTTCATCCTCTCCTCATCTATATCGGCAGTAACCACAAACAAGCCTATATTGTCATCCACACCCGATGCGGCCGGGGCAATATAATCGGAAAGGCAAAGATTAGGCACCCCTTTCTCCTTGACCTCCTGGTTCCTCAGAAACCGGAGCATAACGGGTTCACTTTTCCCTTTATCGCCTGTATAAACCTTTACATCATCACCTTCTGATCCGGCTGGTAAAATTCCAAAAACACCCCTTGAAGTAATGAGTCTCTTTTCCTTTATAAGCTTCAGGTAGCCCTGGGCATCATCGAAGAGCTTCCTTGCCTCCTCTCCCTTCACGGGATCAGCGAATATGGCCGGATATCTGCCAGACAGCTTCCAGGCGAAGAAAAAGAAGGTCCAGTCGATATATTTTTCAATTTCCGATAGATCAAATTCATCTATTACATGAAGGCCGGGCTTGCTGGGAACCCGTGGAATATATGAATTCCAGTCTGTTACAAGCCTGTTCTCCCTGGCTTTTTCAAGAGAAAGAAGATTTCTTGCTCTCTGAACGGCCCCGTGTTCAGCCCTCAGCTTTTCATATTTCTCGGCAATGCCAGTCGCATACTTGCCCGTATTGCCGCTGTCGATCAGGCCTGAAAGCACACCAGCTGTTTTTGAGGCATCCTTTACATAGACAACAGGATGTGAATATGAAGGAGCTATTTTTACCGCAGTATGAATCTCCGAGGTTGTCGCACCCCCTATAAGCAACGGCAGATCAAGCTTTCGTCTCTCCATCTCCGACGCAACATGTACCATCTCTTCGAGCGATGGTGTAATAAGTCCGCTCAGGCCTACGAAATCGACCTGCTCCCTGATGGCAGTATCAATTATTTTGTCGGCAGGGACCATCACACCAAGATCAATAACCTCGTAGTTATTGCACGACAATACTACTCCCACTATATTCTTCCCGATATCATGAACATCGCCCTTCACTGTAGCCAGCAAGACTTTCCCTGCATTGCTTTTCCCTGTACCCGCATTCTCAAGTTCAATGTAAGGGGTCAGCTTTGCGACAGCCTTTTTCATAACTCTGGCAGTTTTCACAACCTGCGGCAGGAACATCTTCCCGGAGCCAAAGAGATCTCCCACAATATTCATACCCTCCATCAATGGTCCTTCAATAATATTTATTGCCTTCGGGTAGAGCTGCCTGGCCTCCTCAACATCCTGCTCTATGAATTCATCAAAACCTCTTACAAGTGAGTGCTTAATTCTCTCTATTAGAGGCAGGTTTCTCCATTCATTTACCTTTTCTTCCTTCTTGTCCTTTTGTTTCAGCCCTTCGGCAAATTTTACCAGCCTTTCGGTTGAATCTTTTCTCCTGTTAAGAACAACATCTTCGGTAAGCTGAAGCATATCGGCCGGTATCTCACTGTAAACCTGGAGCATTCCGGCATTTACGATCCCCATATCGAGGCCGGCCTTAATCGCATAGTAGAGAAATACTGAATGCATAGCCTCCCTTACGGGATCTGTTCCCCTGAATGAGAATGAAAGATTGCTGATTCCCCCGCTGACCTTTGCATACGGCAGGTTCTGCTTGATCCATTCAGTCGCTTTTAAGTAGTTGACAGCATAATTGTTATGCTCCTCTATGCCTGTTGCGATCGCCAGCACGTTAGGGTCGAATATTATATCTTCGGGAGGAAAACCCGCTTTTTCCGTAAGTATCCTGTACGATCTTCCGGCAACCGCGATCTTTCTTTCATAAGTATCGGCCTGTCCATTCTCGTCGAAGAGCATCACGACGGCCGCAGCGCCATATTTTCTTACTTTTTTTGCATGTTCGAGGAATTTCTCCTCTCCCTCTTTAAGGCTTATTGAATTGACAACAGATTTCCCCTGGGTACATTTCAATGCCGATTCAATAACTTCCCATTTCGAGGAATCGATCATAAGGGGCAGCCTTGCAATATCAGGCTCCGACATGACAAGGCTTACAAATTTCACCATTGCCTTCCCGGAGTCAAGCATAGCCTCGTCCATACAGATATCAATTATCTGAGCTCCTCCTTCAACCTGCGTCCTGGCAACCGCAAGAGCCTCGGAATAGTTCTCTTCACGGATAAGCCTTGCAAACTTTATCGAACCTGACACGTTTGTTCTTTCACCGATATTCACAAAATTGGTTTCAGGAGTAATAATAAGCGGTTCAAGTCCGCTTAGCTTTGTATATCTCTTTATTTCAGGAATTTCTCTTGCCTTATAGCTTTTAGCTGCATCGGCAATTGCCCTGATATGTACCGGAGTTGTACCGCAACATCCTCCAATAATGTTTACCCAGCCTTTCTCCATGAACTCGCTTACGATGGAAGACATGTATGCGGCCGACTGATCATATTCACCGAACTGGTTAGGCAGGCCTGCATTCGGATGGGCCGACACATAGAACCCACTCTTTGAGGATAGTTCTTCAATGAATGGCCTGAGCTGTTCTGCACCTAGTGCACAGTTAAGGCCTATGCTGAAAAGCGGGAAATGAGAGACCGAGATCATAAAAGCCTCAAGGGTCTGTCCTGTAAGAGTCCTGCCACTGGCATCAGTAATGGTCCCTGAAACCATAACAGGCAACCTGGTTCCCTTTTCCCCGAAAACTGTATCTATTGCAAAGAGGGCAGCCTTGCAGTTCAGAACGTCAAATATTGTTTCAACCAGAAGAAGATCGACGCCTCCGTCGATGAGTCCCCTGGTCTGCTCTGAATATGCCATTACAAGATCATCAAATGTAACTGAGCGGGCACCCGGATCGTTAACATCCGACGACATTGAGGCAGTTTTGTTTGTCGGTCCGAGTGTTCCCGTAACAAAATGGCCCATTGTACCTGTTTTCTTTTCATAATCCTCTACAGCGGAGCGTGCAAGCCTGGCGGCCTCCAGGTTAAGTTCATAAACAAAAGCCTCCATGCCGTAGTCGGCCATGGAGATCCTGTTTGAGTTGAATGTATTTGTTGTGATAATATCGGCACCTGCCTCAAGGTATTCAGTATGGATCTCTCTGATGATCTCCGGCTGGGTAAGGACCAGGAGGTCGTTATTCCCTTTCAGTGATCTTGGATGACCGGCAAACCTCGTACCTCTGAACTGCTCCTCGGGAAGCCTGTGCCTCTGGATCATGGTCCCCATCGCACCATCGAGTATGAGGATGCGTTGTTTTACGATATTTTCAAGATTTTCTTTCAAAATTTTCTTCCGGTGTTTACTATAAAAACATTCATGCCGGCGAGTTGTTTACGAAGCTCGTAAAGGCTTTCGAGATTTACTACCCCAATGACATAGTTGCAAATTTTGCTGCTAAAGTATTCCGACACTTCCTCAAATCCAAATAAATCCCTGTCCTTTTCGTCCTTGTACCGCAAATAGATCTCCAGCTTATGGTTGCGCGTATAATTCTGAACCGTCCCCTGCTGATACTTCTTGTACTCGTACCTGTACCCATACGAATTTGCGGAAATATCAGAAAGAACGGCGCTTCCTGTTGCATGGCCTCCGGCACCTTTTCCTGAAAAGAACTGCTTATCGGCAAATGCCGCTTCTGCAATAACCCCGTTATACTCATTATCAACATTGTAAAGGTACTTGTCGGACGAAATGAAGCGGGGCAGCACAAAGCTTGTTATGGTATTGTCATTTGTCTTTCCTACAAAGGGAACGAGCTTGATCTTTAATCCTTTCTCCTTTGAGTATTTGATATCGAATTCAGATATTGATTTTATTCCATAATGAAATACCTCTTCAGGATCAAGAAAAAGCCCGTAGGCATGACCGGTTATTATGCACAATTTGAATTTAGGGTCATATCCCTCAACATCGAGTGTCGGGTCCGATTCTGCAAAGCCAAGTGATATAGTCTCGGCCAGGGCCTTAGAATAAGGTATCCCTTCATTATGCATTTTTGTGAGAATATAGTTTGTCGACCCGTTGAGAATGCCGCGGAGTGAGTAGAGCAGCTCATTATCGTAATACTCCTCAAGGTTACGGATTATAGGAATGCTGGCACCTGCAGATGCTTCGTACAACATCGATACCTTATTCACTGCCTGGAGATCGACTAGTTCCTTAAAGTGATTTGCGATCATTCTTTTGTTTGCACTTACCACATTCTTCCCTTTCTCCATTGCTGTCCTTACAATGTTGAAAGCCTCATCGTGGTCGTCGATAAGCTCCACTATCAGGTTTATTGATTCGTCGTTCAGAATCTCATCCTTATCAAATGTGAAGTTCGACATCGGTATCCTTCTTTTTTTTGTGCGGTCTTTAACGCAGATCTTAACGATATCGGCCTTGAATCCGCTGCTGCTGTTCAGCACATCATGAAGCCCCTGTCCGACGCATCCGTATCCGAATAATCCAATTCTTAATTTATTCCTTGTCATTTTATAAAATTATTTTAACATCGTTAGCGGTTACCGTTTCTCCTTCCCCTTCCTCTTCCCCTTCCCCCAGCTCACGGCAATGATTTCCTCTTCCCCTTCCCCCAGCTGGGGGAAGGCCGGGATAGGGGTAATTTAACTTTTATCCCTGAATTTTTTTAAAATTTCTGTCACCTGTCCCGTCTCAATAAGAAACCCGTCATGACCAAAAAATGAATCCAGCTCGGCGTATTTCCCCTTCGCCACTTCCTGTGCGACAAATTTCTGTTCATCAACAGGGTAGAGTATATCGCTTTTTATCCCTATGCAGAGTGTTGTTGCCTTTACCAGCCGCAGAGCATTCCTGACACCTCCCCTTCCCCTGCCGATGTTATGGCTGTCGGCGAGCTGTGTAAGACGATAGTACGACCAGGCATTAAACCTCTTAACAAGCTTATCCCCCTGATAATCCTGGTAAGATGAGGCTTTGTAGGAATCGAGCTTTTCATTATCATCTTCCGCCTGGGTCTTGTTATATGCATATGAAGTACGGTAGCTCAGGAGAGCTATCGACCTTGCGGCCCGCAAGCCCTTTTCTCCGCCCTTCGGATCATCTCCGGAAAATGTGGGATCAGCCTGGATTGACAGCCTTTGCGATTCATTAAAGGCAATAGCCCAGGGAGTCTGCCTTGCACCAGAGGCTATGAAGACAAGATGCCTTATGACCCGGGGATATAACAGGCAGTATTCAATTGCCTGGTATCCTCCGATCGATGAACCGATTATCATGTCGATGCTTCTGATTCCCAGATACTGTCTCAGTCTTTCGTGCAGATGAACAATGTCCCTTATAGTAATGACTGGAAAACTGTTCAGCCAGGGCATGTTTGTTGCCGGATCTGCTGAAAGGGGGCCAGTTGTCCCATAACATGATCCGAGTATGTTAGCGCATACAATAAAGTATTCTGATGTATCGAATGCCAGGCCATCTCCAACCATCCCGGGCCACCATGCTTCAACATCTGAATTAGCCGTCATGGCATGACATACCCAGATCACATTGTCACCGGCTTCATTCAGGGTACCCCAGGTATCGTATGCAACCTCAAGTCGGCTGAAGACATATCCGCTCTCTGTTGTGAAAGGTTCGTTATGCTGAAATATCTTCATAAGATAGTCTGCTTTATTGCCTGGTCAAAATCTGCAATTATATCATCGATATGCTCGATTCCGACAGATACACGGAATTGTCCTGCTTCAATGCCAACAGCCTCCTGCTCAGCCTGTGAAAGCTGAGAATGTGTAGTTGCAGATGGCTGAATAATAAGTGTTTTGGCATCTCCAACATTTGCCAGGTGACTCACAATATTAAAATATTCGACAAGCTTTGCGGCCCTTGATTTCTTTGCCTTCAGTACGAAGCTAAGAACCCCGCCTGCCCCGTTAGGCAAATATTTTTTAGCCAGGGCATGATAGGGATTGTTCTCAAGTCCCGGGTAGTTTATCTTCTCAACCCATTTGTTTGTTTCAAGCCATTTGGCAAGTGCCAGTGTATTCTGAACATGGCGCTCCATTCTGAGTGACAGGGTCTCAAGTCCCTGCAGCAAAAGGAATGAATTGAAAGGGCTTATTGACTGGCCAAGGTCGCGCAGACCTTCAACCCTGGCTTTGATGATAAATGCTATATTTCCGAATGGCGAAGAAGGTGTAAATACTTCTGCGAATTTCAGTCCATGATAACCTTCACTTGGTTCGGTAAATGAGCTGAATTTTCCGTTTGTCCAGTCAAAATCACCGGCGTCTGTAATTACGCCTCCGATACTTGTACCATGTCCGCCTATCCATTTTGTTGCCGACTCAACGACAATGCTTGCGCCGTGTTCGATCGGTCTGCAGAGGTATCCGCAGGCGCCGAATGTGTTATCGACAATGAGTGGGATCTTATGTTTCTTTGCAAGGGAGGCCAGTGCATCAAAGTCGGGAATATTGAATCCCGGATTACCTATCGACTCCACATAGAGCGCCCTTGTTTTATCATCTATCAGCTTTTCGAATGATCCGGGCTCAAGGTCAGCAGCAAACCGTGCCTCTATGCCGAAACCTGCAAATGTGACCTTGAACTGGTTAAATGTTCCGCCGTAAAGAAATGGCGACGTTACAAAGTTCTCTCCCTTTTTAACAATTGTGGAAAAAGCGAGAAACTGTGCTGCGTGACCTGATGATACTGCCAGGGAGGCAGCTCCGCCTTCCAGGGCAGCAACACGCTTTTCAAAAACATCTGTTGTGGGGTTCATGATCCTTGTATAGATATTTCCGAACTCCTTCAGGTCGAAAAGATCCGCCGCATGCGCTGCGCTTTTAAAAACGTAGGATGAGGTCTGGTACAGGGGAACAGCCCGTGACAATGTATCCTTATCAGGGATATGCCCGGCATGAACCTGGAGCGTTTCGAATTTTATTTTCTTTGTGTCCATTTTATTTCTGATTGAATGATTTTACAATTAATTGATAAAGCGGTATAATAAATCCGTTTGCCGGGGCGATCACCTCCCCGGTCCCATATATGGATACAGGATTAAATGAGAATCAGTGCCTCCACATGCACATAGGCATGAGTGGCATGATGAAATTGTTGTGTGTCAAATGAATAGAAGTCATTGTTTTCGTATTTAATTTTATCATCTCCCGGCTTTTCCCGGGATTAGGTATTGGCACCTTTATCTCTTATTCAGTGATGGGTTGCCAGGGTTTCTCAGAGCCTAATCTCTCCGCCCTTCTTAATAAAACCAAATACCTTTCGAAAGGAAAGAATATTTGATCAGTGGGTGCAAAAATAATGAAGATTTTTGAAAAACCAAAAAAATCGACCCTCTACCCCCCAAAAAAAGGTTTTGTCTTAATAATTTTTATTTCTAAAAGTAGATTAATCTTTTCTTTAACCGAAAAAAGCACAGAGATGCATATTATACAGTTCCTCTCTGCGACCTCCGCGTATCGCGATGGAGACCGGGCCTCAGCGTCCTCTGCGGTTAAATTATTCAGCCTTTCCGATACTGTAAGCTTATCTTATTTTAAATTAAAATTCAAATTATCATTAACTTTGCTGATCCAACAATAAAAACATGCAAAAAGATCTTTTCATCTATAATAGCCTCTCCAGGAAAAAGGAGGAGTTCAAGCCACTGCAGCCGCCATTTGTCGGCATGTATGTCTGCGGTCCCACTGTTTATAGCGATCCCCATCTTGGCCATGCACGTCCCGCCGTGATTTTCGATCTTCTCTTCAGGTACCTTCTGCACCTTGGGTATAAGGTACGATATGTAAGAAATATAACCGACGTAGGTCATCTTCAGGATGAGATAGCCGATGCCGGGGAGGATAAGATCCAGAAGAAGGCAAAGCAGGAGCAGCTTGAACCGATGGAGGTTGTTCAGAAATACCTTAATAAGTTTCAGCATAACATGGAGCAGCTGAATCTGCTCCCCCCTTCCATAGAACCGCGTGCAACGATGCACATCATTGAACAGATCGAAATGATAAGGGTGCTCATCGGAAAGGGATATGCTTACGAAGTGAACGGATCGGTCTATTTTGATGTTACCGAATACAACAAGAAATATAATTACGGCAAGCTTTCAGGCAGGGTCCTTGAGGAGCTCCAGTCAAACACCAGGACTCTGGAGGGACAGGATGAAAAAAGGAATCCTTTCGATTTCGCACTATGGAAGAAGGCTACTCCTGAGCATCTGATGAACTGGCCCTCGCCATGGAGCAGGGGCTTCCCGGGCTGGCATCTGGAATGCTCGGCAATGAGTATAAAATACCTCGGTGAGACCTTTGATATTCACGGCGGCGGTATGGACCTTCAATTCCCCCACCATGAATGCGAGATCGCCCAGTCGACTGTCGCCCTGGGGCATGAGACAGTCAGATACTGGATACATAACAACATGATAACCATCAACGGGCAGAAGATGGCAAGGTCGCTCGGTAACTTCATAACACTTGACGAGTTCTTCACCGGCAAACATAAGCTTCTTACACAGGCTTACAGCCCCATGACGATCAGGTTTTTTATCCTTCAGGCACATTACAGGAGCACCGTCGATTTCTCCAATGAGGCTCTGCAGGCTGCAGAAAAGGGTCTGTCGAGGCTCATAAAAGGATCCGAGACACTTAAGAAGATGCCCGTTTCTGAGAAATCCACAATAGATGTTGAAATGCTCAGGGCAAAATATTATGAAGCTTTGAACGACGACCTCAACAGCCCTATCCTTCTTTCTTACCTTTTCGAAACAGTAAGACTCATCAACTCTGCTTATGAGGGTAGCGACAATCTCGACAGGAAAGACCTTAAGGAGCTGAGTGACCTTTTCGACACATTTGTCTTTGATATACTTGGACTTAAAGATGAGTCGGCCGGACAACACGATATGGCGCTTACGGGAAATCTTGTAAAAATGATCCTTAATTCCCGGCAGGAGGCCAAAGAGAGAAAAGACTGGGCAACATCCGACAGAATACGCGAGGAGCTTACACGCCTTGGTATCGTAATAAAAGACAGGAAAGACGGAACAGACTGGGAATTGAGTTAACCCTTTAAATCAGTTTCAATATTAATTCTAAAGTGACTCAACTTCAGCCGCAATACAGATCAAAGGTAGTCCTTATCGGTGACCTGGCCCTTGGGGGCGACAACCCTATCAGGCTGCAGTCGATGACAAATACCAATACGCTCGATACCAAAGCTTCGGTATCTCAGTGCATAAGGATCATTGAAGCGGGAGCAGATTTTGTACGGCTTACCGCACAGGGTATAAAAGAAGCTGAAAACCTGGCAAACATAAAGGCCTCCCTTCGCAAGGCCGGCTTCAATACTCCGCTTATTGCAGATATCCATTTCAACCCTGCTGCAGCCGAAGTTGCCGCCGCAATCGTTGAAAAAGTAAGGATAAATCCCGGCAACTATGCCGATAAAAGAGCATCATTCCAAAAGACAGAGATTTCTGAAAAAGAATATATTGAAGAGCTCGAAAGGATACATGGCAGGATACTTCCTCTTATAAATATCTGCAGGACAAACAATACCGCGATCAGGATAGGCGTCAACCACGGGTCACTATCCGACCGCATCATGACACGATATGGAAACACCCCTGCGGGCATGGCTGTTTCAGCAATGGAATTCATAAGGATATTCAGGGCTGAGAACTTCGACAGACTTGTACTGTCAATGAAATCTTCTGATATCTCCATTATGATCGAATCAGTCAGGAGCATTGTAAAGATGATGAGCGGAGAAGGCTTTGCCTATCCGATCCATCTTGGCGTAACAGAGGCGGGAGAGGGAGAGGATGGCAGGGTAAGGTCCGCCGCCGGAATCGGAGCTCTTCTTTCGGAGGGTATTGGTGATACAATAAGAGTATCTCTTTCTGAGGATCCCGAATCAGAGATCCCAGTCGCGAAAAGACTCGCAGAATATTTTCCAAGGGGTATCGGTTCACGGCCCGCCCTGACGGCCGTCTCACAACAGACTGCAGAAAAGCCAGAGGCACTTAAAAACATCAGGGGTCCTCTTGTTATTGCAAATATGACACACTATCTGACCCTTAATCCGGAAGCTTACATGGATGCCGGGTACACTGCTGATAAGGAATCCGGTGCTTTTTTGAAGGGAGATGGTGCTGCCGACCTTATAATAACGAGGGATTGTCCGGAAGTGATCCCTGAAAACGCTTTCCTTGTTGTTCCTTTTAAGATCTGGTACGAAAACCGGAATCGTAAAAACCTGTACCCTCTATTCTCACCGGAAACATATTCTGGTTCGCCTGTCAGATCAGAAAGCCTGAATCTTCTTCTGACCGGATCACATTTTAACAAAGATCTTCTTGAAAAGATTGATCCACATACATCCCTGCTTATATTCACATACGATCCGGAAAAAGAAAGATATGCCCCTGAGAAGCTCCTTTCAGTCCTCAGCAAAACTGGTTCAAAGCTAAGCGTCATACTAAATCCTGTTTTCAGCGAAAGCGATCCCGGTAGTCTGATGATAAAAGCCTCGGCTTTGCTTGGCGCTTATCTTACAGACAAGCGGACAGCCGGTATCTCAGTTACAAACAGAGGTGAGATCAGGTACAGTGAGATAAACAGGCTATGCTTCTCTATTCTCCAGTGCACGGAGACAAGGATAACCAGGACGATATACCTTTCCTGCCCTACATGCGGACGAACAAAGTTTAATCTTCAGGAGGCTGTCAGAAAGGTAAAGGAGAGGACCGGCCACCTTAAGGGACTAAAGATAGCTGTTATGGGATGCATAGTAAATGGCCCGGGCGAGATGGCCGGTGCTGATTGGGGTTATGTTGGCGCTGCTGACGGAAAGGTGCACATCTACAAGGGCACAGTTCCCGTCCTGAAAAACATCCCTGAAAAGAATGCGGCTGACGAGCTTCTGAAATTGATTCAGGAAGAGCTTCTGTCAAAATAAATAATTGCGGTAAATTTTAACTGCTTCGGGGGAGAGAGGGCATCTGCATGCACCCCTCCTACTTCAGGCAAGCTTAAAATCAAGCTGCTTTTTCTGAAGATCGGCCTTTACAACTTCAATATTGATACGGTCGCCGAGCATATAAACCTTTCCGGTATGCCGTCCTTTTATGCAATAGTTCTCCTCATCGTACTCAAAATAGTCATCTGAAAGCTCCCGGATATGGATCATCCCCTCACACTGGTTTTCAATTATCTCGACATAAATACCCCATTCTGTGACTCCCGAGATAACCCCTTCAAATTCCTTCCCGAGCTTTTCGCTCATGAACTCTACCTGTTTGTATTTTGTCGAAGCTCTCTCGGCCTCTGTTGCAAGCCGCTCCATCTTGGATGAGTGTTCGCAGAGCTTTGCGTACTTATCATGACCTGTCACTTTCTCTGAATCGAGGTAACTGGTAAGAAGCCTGTGGACCATCATATCGGGGTACCTTCTTATTGGAGAAGTGAAATGGGTATAATATTTAAATGCAAGTCCGTAATGGCCAATATTATCTACAGAGTAAACGGCTTTTGCCATTGATCGCAGGGCAAGCGTTTCAATAATGTTCTGTTCTTTTTTACCGGTGACATCTTTAAGCAGCCTGTTCATGGCCTTAGGGAGCGAGGCCTCACTATCCGAGTCAAGCTTGTACCCGAACCTCTTAATGAAATGGCTGAATGAATTTATCTTATCAGGATCGGGCTTATCGTGGATACGGTAAACGAAAGTCTTTCCCTTAAGTTTCTTTCCAACATACTCAGCCACCTTCCTGTTTGCCAGAAGCATGAACTCTTCGATGAGCTGGTTTGCCGTTCCGAAATCTCGGAAACGTATCCCAATTGGTTTCCCCTTATCATCAAGATCGAACTGGACCTCCACCCTTTCAAAGCCAAAGGCTCCTGAAGCAAATCTTTTCGTTCTGAGCAGCTGTGAAAGCCTGTAAAGAACCAGCATCTGCTCTTTCATGTCACCATCGCCCGTATCAATTACCTTCTGGGCGTCACCATAGGAGAACCTCCTGTCGGAATTAATGATAGTTCTTCCGAACCATTCGGTCATCACCTCAGCCTTATCGTTAAGCTCAAAAACTGCCGAGTAGGTCAGCTTATCCTCATGCGGGTTGAGTGAACAGATATTGTTTGAGAGCCTTTCCGGCAGCATCGGGACAACCCTGTCTACCAGGTAAACTGATGTTGCTCTTGTCTTTGCTTCTTTTTCGAGTATTGAATCGGGTTTTACAAAATGCGTAACATCGGCAATATGGACACCGATTTCCCAGTTCCCGTTATCGAGCTTTCTGAGAGAAAGGGCATCGTCAAAATCCTTGGCATCAGGAGGGTCAATAGTGAAGGTGGCAATGTTCCTGAAATCCTTTCGTCCCTTTATATCCCCGGCTGTTATTACTGCAGAAAAGCTTTCTGCTGCCTGTTCAACCTCTTCGGGGAAGACGTATGGAAGTTCAAATTCAGCAAGGATTGCATGTATCTCAGTCTCGTGCAGACCCGGATAACCGAGAACCTGTATGATCTCGGCAACGGGGTTCTTGGATTTCGGATCCCACTCGATAACCCTTGCAACCGCCTTTTGCCCCTGCAGCGCTCCGTTTATTTTTGAACCCGGGATAAAGAGATCGAATGGCATGTTCTTGTTATCGGGCATAAGAAAAGCAAAGTTTGGCATTATCTCAACTGTCCCCACGAATGTTGTCCTGGATCTTTCCAGGATCTCAACAACTTCGCCTTCGGGTCTGGCCCCTTTTCTTTTAGCATAGAGCCATACTTTTACCTTATCTCCATGAAGTGCTGTCTTCAGGTTCTTTGCAGTAATGAAAACATCCTCCTCCATATCGTCGGTCTTGATGAAGCCATAGCCCATCCTTGTAAGATCGACGGTCCCAGTAATATGCCCTCTTGTTGCTTTTGCCTTGTATTTACCCTCATAGATCTCCGCGATAAGTCCCTGGCTTTTCAGATCCTCCAGAATTGAAGGGATCATCTTACGCTCCGGCTCTTCCGCTATATTTAGTTTTTTAGCTATCTGCTTATAGTTGAAACCCTTTCCGTCGCTGCCGTTAAGTATAGCTAATACCTGCTCAGCCAGCAGTTTTTTCGGGATACCTGATTTCTTATCCCTCTTGTGTTTTTTTGGCATTGTGTAAAATTTTTGCAAAGGTAGCAAAAAGTAAGCATGTTGGCCTTAATTCAACCAACCACCCCGTCCCGGTCCCTGATAGGGACACCCCTCCTTGCAAAAGGAGGTCAAATTGGAATATTCCATAGTCTCACTTTCTCCTCCTTGGAGAAAGAACCGGCTGGCCGGGCGTACCCATGGCGATTCAGTCAGGAGGGAAGTGGTTAGCTTCTTAAATAAACTCTTATTTTTTTTCAGACATAAGGGTGAAGCTGAAGGTGCAGCCTTCCCCGGGGATGTCAGGGCTTTCTACTGAAATTACACCGCCCATCTTGTTTATTAGCCTTTTAACTATGGAGAGCCCAAGTCCGGTACCATCCGCATCCCTGTTGCCAAGCCGCTCAAAGTCGTGGAACAGCTTCTTAAGCGATGAAGGGGGAAGACCCTTGCCATTATCCTTTATCCAGAACCTCACGGATGTATCCGACTCCCTTGTAAAGCCGATCTTGATTTCCGGTGGATTACCTCCGTATTTCAGCGCATTATTAATAAGGTTGATCCAGACCTGTTCAACCCACTGAGTATGCCCGTAAACAAACGGCCACTCTTCAGGCATCTCTATCTCTGCATTCTTTCTGGTAATAAGATTATGCTGACGCTTTAATGCTTCCTCAACAATTGCCTTTATATCGACAGGCACTATTTTGATATCCTCCTGCCTTATCCTTGACAGGAGAAGCAGGTCATCGATAATACGGTTCATCTTGTTGCTTTCGCTCTGAAGCATATCTACCATTTCGGTCGCATCAGTCATCTTATTCTCTTTCAGCGCATCCTGTATCAGGTAGGTGAAGCTTGTAACAGCGCCAAGTGGGTTTTTAAGGTCGTGTGCCACCATTCTTGCATAAGCATCAAGGTCCATAATAAGCTTTTCCTTCTCGGCAAGCTCCCTTTTTCTGCTCTGGTTGGATTCCGTTACGGCATCAAGGATCAACTTATTCAGTGTGTTATCCCTCATACTGATCAGCCGGCCAATGTTCCTTCCAGTGCTATCTGTAACCTGCTGTATCTTCAGTTCATAGTACTTCTGGTCGCCGTCCTTAACAACCCCCGCCTCTACCCTGAACTCATTCTGTTCCGAAAAGTCAGATAGTTTCAGCCTGAAGAAAGAGAGAACAGATGACATCTCTTTCCCGGTTATGTCTGCTGCTGCTATACCTGTCACCCTTGTAAATGCAGGATTTACATTCATCACCCTATCACTCGTGTCGAGAACAGCAATCCCGTCATCGAGGTTATCTATTGTCTGGCGGTGAGCAATTGGAATTATATTGAAGAAATCCAGCCTGTAAAGGCTGAATCCTATCAGTATGCCTGAGAAAATAAATGCAACCGGGGTAAGATCTATCCCCTGTACGGGCATGAGCTTGAATATATAGAGAATGCTTGCCGCGAAGGGCAGAAGAACCGCTGACAGAAGCAGCCATGTCTGGATCCTGTGAAGTGTATAAACCCTGAAGGCTCCCGCAATAAGTATGAAAATACCGCTAACGATGAGTGAGTACTGGTATGTGACATTTACCCAGAACCACGGACCATAATAGTATACCGCAAGGTTTGTCCCGGGCAGAATTTTAATATCCGTCCATAGCAGGTTATGCTGATGAGCTGTAAAGGCAAGTGCTATTGTGATTGCCGGAATCATGAACAGAAGAAAAAGTATCCTGTTCCTTCTGAAGCTGAAATTACGCGTATAGGAGAGGCTGAACATAAGGAACATTACAGCACTGTTTGTGATGCCGATATAAGCAATCTGTGACCAGAGTATCTTCTGGGGGATCGTAAGCGCAGCAGCTTCCATACCATCGGATATGGCCCAGATGGAGGCCATTATCTCGAATATCATAAGATAGAGAGCTCCCTGCGACCGTCTCCTTCTCCATAGAAAGAATGCCAGCAGAATAGCCAGTAGTCCGGAGAAAAACCGGACATAACACAGTATAGTAAACTGATAACCCATCCCGGCTAAAGAATAATTGTTAAAAATTAAAATGCCTTTTTTTAAACAAAAATTAACCAGTGGCCCCTGGTACTGATTACAAATATAAAAAAATCAGAGAAACTCATACCAACACTTTTTTTACCTTTGATATCTGATCAATCTGAAATGATAAACCTCTATTCTGTCCCGTCCCGCTCTGCCTCAGTAGTAACGCGCAAAACTGGCAATGAGTATGTTCTAGTTCCGGTAACTGATAATATTGCCGACATGGACAGTGTCTATACACTCAATGAAACAGGCGCCTGGATATGGGAGCAGATCGATGGAAAAAGAACGGTTTCTGAAATAATCACCCTACTTACCGATGAGTTCGAAATCGGCAATGACACGGCGACCGCAGATGTTCTTGATTTTCTGACAAAAATGAACGACTATCTGATTATTAAATGAAAGGCTATTACCTCAATATTGCAGGGTATGGGATCAGGGTGGTATCTTCTGATACGGGACCGGATCTTGTACCTGATGAAAGGTTCTCAGGCAATATTTGCCCCGACAAGGGATCTGATATTACAATAACTGTGTATTCGGAAGCATTTATCCTTCCGGTAAATGCAGAACGAGTATTTCACGCTCCCCTTGTTGAAGAGATTGAGGGGTCAATTGTAAAAAAGGATGATATCTTCTGGAGTGTTTACAGATTCGATTCCTTCCTCTTTATAAAAACGATCTTCCCCTACTCCAATACGGAAAAAAGTGCTGTTCTGAAGTTCTCCCTCACAAGCCGCGACTGGGACCTTTATATTGAGGGGGCAGGTCAGGGAACCGATCCCCTGGAATACCCGCTCGACGGACTCATTCTCTACTACCTTACTGCAATTCACGGCGATATCATGATCCACGCATCAGGAGTCGACCATGCCGGTAAAGGATATATCTTTTCGGGTGTTTCAGGAAAAGGAAAAACAACTATGGCTCGGCTGTGGGAAATGGCCGGTAGCAGGGTCATACACGACGACAGGCTGATCATAAGAAATATCGGGGGAAAATATTTAATGTTCAATACCCCTGTATATAAAAATGACCATCCCTCCCGGTCAGCCATTGATGGCATATTTCTTATCAGCCATGGCAAAGAAAATAAGCTTGAACCAGTAAGCGGTGCACGGGCAGTAAGCCTCCTGCTTGCAAACTGCATACAACATAACTGGAACAGGGTCCTTGTCGAGAGGCTTATGGGTTCAGTATCCGCGCTGTGCACCGGAGTTCCGGTTTCCCTATTAAGCTTTAAGCCTGAACCTGGAATAACTGATCTCATTATCAGATATGGAAAACAGTAAGAAATACCGCGAATCGGTTAAGAATATCGGCAATTCCCTCCTGTCCGAAGGAACAACAATCAGGATAAAGGCGCATGGCTACAGCATGTTCCCATCCATCAAGCCTGGATCGCTTCTTATAATTGAACCGCTTAAGGCAAAGGGAGATCCACGGGAGGGAGAGATAGTTGCAATAAAGCGGGAGACAGGACTGATAGTCCACAGGATAGTGAAGATCCTCATTAAAGACGGGAAAAGGTATTATGTGGCCCGCGGCGACAGCAATGCCAGAACAGACAATCCTGTCCCGATTAGCATGATAGCAGGTCGGGTCATAAAAGCAGAGCCCACGGGAGAAAACCCGGTTCCGGCAAAAATTGCAATAAGTACACGTCCCGCCTGGTTCCTTAACAGGATTAGAGTTATTTTTATAATGATCAGTAAAAGGCTCAGATCATAATAAGACATTGAATTGAAGAAGTTAAAACTATTCAGCGAATCGCTGAGGCTTGTATGGAAGAGTGCACCGGTATGGGCAACAATAAATGTTGTCGTGTCGGTTCTGAGAAGCATCCTTCCCCTGGCTCTTGTGTTCCTTATAAAGAACCTCATCGATTCAATTACTGCGGGTACAGGAAGCGCGTCACAGAATGCCCTCACCCCGGTTATCTATATGATTGCAGCTGTTGTTGTCGTCTTCTTTCTCGATGAGATCTCATTCGAGTTTTCCGGCTTCGTAAGGAAAAAACAGTCTCTTAAGCTTGAATCCTATATGTACGGACTCCTTCATAATAAAGCAACAAAACTTGACCTCATCAACTTTGAGAATCCGGCATACTTCGACATTCTCACCCGCGCTTCAAGAGAGGCTCCCTGGAGACCCGGAAATATATTAAATGACCTTGCTTCAATATTCAGAGGTGTATTATCCCTTCTCCTTATGGCCGGATTGCTTGCCACTCTCAGCTTATGGCTCGTTCTTCTACTGGTTGTTGTCAATATACCCGGGGTGTGGCTGAGGCTCTATTTTGCCGATGTTCTCTATAACTTCCAGCGGGAGCAAACACCCGAATCAAGAAAATCGGCTTACTACAACTGGATACTTACCGGCGACAGGCCATCGAGAGAGCTGAGGCTTTTTGGACTCGGCAACTATTTCATAAGCCTCTTCAGGGAGTCATTCACAAAGCAGAAGGAGGAGGAGATAAATATTCTGAAGAAAAGGACACTAATAGAGACGATCTCGACAGTTTTCAAAGCTGCCGCACTTTTTGCAGTTCTCTACCAGGTAGCTCTGAGAACCATTTCCGGATCACTTTCACTCGGACAGATGGCAATGTTCATACTAGCTTTCCGGCAGGGGATGATGTATATAAAGGAGACCTTTGGTTCATTGGCGGCATTGTATGAGGACAGTCTTTTTATCGGTGATACTTTCGAATTTCTTGATCTTAAAGAACACATAACTGCAAGGGAGCCTGCCGTAATGCCGTCAGCGCTTGCTACATCAATTGAAGCCAGCGGTCTCTCGTTTTCATATCCCGGCAATGAGAACATCGCATTAAGCAATGTTTCCTTCACTATCAGGAAGGGAGAGGTGATCGCCCTTGTAGGGAATAATGGCTCTGGAAAGAGCACCCTCGTAAGATTGCTGTGCCGGCTATATGATCCCGATGGCGGCCGGATTCTTTATGATGGATATGACATACGCAATATGGATCCGCAGGCATACAGAAAGATGTTTTCCGTAGTTTTCCAGGATTTCATGCTTTACAATCTGAGCGCTGGTGAGAATATACGGCTTGGCAACGTAGAATCTGGCGGAGGGACTGAATCGATAGATTCTGCAGCCTCTGAGACTGGTGTCGATAAGCTGATAAAGGCTCTTCCGGGAGGCTATGAAACAGCAATAGGCAATCTCTTCGATAACAGCCGTGAACTAAGCTGGGGCGAATGGCAGAAGATTGCGATCTCGAGAGCCCTGTACCGGGATGCGCCCGTTCTGATCCTCGACGAACCATCGAGCGCCCTCGATGCGGGAACTGAATTTGAAATATTCAGCCGCTTCAGGGAGATAGTAAAGGGAAAAACAGCTGTGCTTATAAGTCACAGGTTTACAAACGTAAAGCTTGCCGACAGGATAATTGTGCTTGATAACGGGGCCATTGCTGAGATAGGAACCCATGATGAGCTAATGAAGAAGCAGGGACTCTACAGCAGCATGTATCTGAAACAAAGCAGCCGTTTCGCAGATGAGTAAAGAGATTGAAATAAGGGATGATGAGATATTCCTTCTCGGTCTGTGCAGATCCGAATTTACTGCTGACAGGATAGAAAAGCTCAGGGCCCTTTGCTCTGATATAACGGGCTGGGACCGCTTTGCCTCTCTTGCAAACGATCATGGGGTCGCCTCCCTTGTCCATTATAATCTTTCTGAACTTGGCTTTCTGCCTGCTGTTTCTCCGTCAGCATCTGCTTTTCTTCAGAATGCACGGATGCTCAATATAAGCCGGAATGCCTTTCATATAACTGCGACCGAGGAGCTTCTTTCCATTTTAAGGAAAGAAGGAATAAGGCCTGTTTTACTGAAAGGACTTGCCCTTGAATATTCCGTATATGGAAACAAGGGGCTAAGGCAGATGACTGATGTTGATATACTTATTGACAGGAAGGATTATTTAAAGGCGAGATCCGTTATGATGGATAATGGCTATGATACAATGCCTGTCAAATCGGGGTTTCATAAGCCAATAATTGCATGGACAGGCAAGCATCTGCCTACTATGCTTAAGAACGGAGCCTCTGTTGATTGTCATATTGAATTATTTCCGGGGAAAAGGAACAGGCTGACAAAGATGCTTCTCGAAGGATCAGTTGAGATCCCAGTGGAAAGGGAAAAGGCTCTCATCCCATCGCCTCAGCTCTTCTTCCTTTTTCTTGTGAGGCATCTTTACACACATGAGCTGAATAATGAGTCGCAGCTGAGACTCTACGCCGATCTGGTCTTCCTTCTGGAGAAGCATGGGGATGAGATAATAAATTACGGCCTGATTGAAAGGGCTTCAGAGGCAGGCATGACGAAGATCCTGGCCTGGAAGCTGGAGCCTCTGAGGGATCTCTGGGGTATCAGGTTTCCTGGCTGGGTGGATGATTTCATCGATAAATGGTTCATCCCCGATTCAATAAACAGGTTTGTCTTTTTCCTTAAAAGTCCTAAGAACAATCGTCCCGACCGTCCAGGCTTTGTGTACAGGCAGATTATAAGGGATATCCCAGGTATTCACAGGAAGCTCCTGTTCATTCTGGGGGATATTTTTCCTTCGCTGAGGTTTATGAAAGAGCGCTACGGATGCAGCACCAATCTGAAGGCCTTTCTCCGCTACCCTGTAAGGCTTGGAAAGCTGCTCCTGCTTTTCTCAAAATGATTTGTATATAGTTTTGGGGTCTGAAGTCCGGGAGACTTAATTAATCAGACTTTTCGGATATTATATTGAATTTCCTTGTTGACCCTTGGTATCTTGGTGTGTCAGTGCCTTAGAGGCAAAATGACTTAATCACTTACAGGTACTCTTTTATTATTACGGAGTTGAATTGTTAAATTTCTGCATAACAATACCTTCTGTTTCAAATCTTTTTCTTAATTTTATGTAACTGTCTATACAATCACAAAAAGTACATCCTATGAACAAGTTTGAAAAAGCCTGTATCAAGGAAAGGATTATCAGGCTGGTAAAGCTGAAATCGACTGGGACTCCGTCACAGCTGGCACAGAAATTTGAGATCAGTGAACGGAGTGTCAAACGGATAATCAGGGAGTTAAAGGAAGAAGGCGAGGTGACAAGGTTTGATCACAACTCTATTTCGTATATTGACTGAGGCAGTCGAATTACATGTTGTATAACATGAGTTTTAAGCATCTCTCTGTCCCCGGACCTTTTTAATATTGTTATGTCTGCGTACAAAAAAATTAGAATGTTTAGGAAAGGAGGAGACAGTGGTTTAGTCTCCGGGGCACGGTTCACTTCGGAAGAATTCTTCATGTACTATTCAGGTTTATGGTAATTTGCCCGATTGG
>JBBIIS010000026.1:0-14899 GCA_037446375.1 Bacteroidota bacterium
GTAGCTCTGCTTGCAGCTATCAGCAATATTCAGGAGAAGATGGTCCAGCAATCCGAAGGGAAACCCGGTAATCCTGCAACAAGCCCTGACCAGATCAAAAAAACAGAGACCGGAACAGTAATCGATTACAGGCAGCTTTCCTATATTATAGATCCGGCTCCTGTAAAAGATTTTCTTCTGCCTGTGTGCAACGCAAGGAAGGACCTTAATTCATCAATGGCTGATTATCTGAACTATCTGGCAGGCATTGTGCCTCCGGGTGATCTGCCGAAGTACAAAAAAATACTTGATACCGAAACCTATCTGGCATATGGAAATGGTGAAGTTGTTAAAACAACGCTTATGACAGGGCTTCATTCCTTACAACTAATGAAGAATGGAGTTCTTACAGCTGAATCTTCTGTCTTATGCGGAATCGCAAAACATAAATAATCCTCAAACAAGATATCACCATGAAACAAAAGATATATACCCTGGGACTTGTTGCTGCAATAATAATGTCCACCGGCGCAATATTCAAATTGAATCATTGGCCCGCAGCAGGTATTATGATGACTGTCGGAACCGCGATCCTCGTTCTGATCTTCCTGCCCGCAGCACTGATAAATCATTACAAATCTGATGGCAACAGAGAGAATAAGCTACTTTATATTGCTTCATATCTCACATTTTTTGTTGTTTTCACAGCGATGCTTTTTAAAATTCAGCACTGGCCATATGCTGGCTACGGACTGCTGATTGCCCTGCCATTCCCGTATGTTGTTTTTCTTCCCGTTTTTCTGGCTGTTACATCGAAAAATAAGAACTTTAACATATACAATACGGTCTCTGTATTGCTTCTCCTGGCTCTGAATTCAGTTTTCTCTGCACTTCTTGCCTTAAACGTCTCCAAAGATACAGTAAACGACAGTTATGGCATTTCAATAAACTATTGCAGAACTGAAGCAGCTATAGCCGATCTTCCTGTTATTTCAGATAACTCTGCAGTTAATTCGAAAATTGATGAAATAATAAAGATCACCGGCAACTACCAGGATCTGATATTGAAACATGAAGGGATGACCCGTGAGCAGTGGAAGAAAGATCCCGGGAATCTTATAAGACCTGATAATATAAATATAGCTGTATCTGTTTTGTTCGACAATGGCGAGACGATCCCCGGTTTGAAGCTGGATAAGGCCCTTACTGAGCTTATTGATCTGATGAAGCAGACCAAAGGATTTGAAGATGCCGCCAAAGACCTTCCTTTAATACTTAATCTGGATGAAGAAAAGGGACCGGATAACGCTCTGAATTTCTACAACAGGAATATCTTTGTCCCTCTATCGTGGGCCCTTATCTACCTCGACGGTGTTGAAACAAATCTTAAAATGATAAGGGTAACAGGACCAGTGGTAAATTAAATTAATGCGAAATTTGTTCAGGTAGGGGGTGTCTTAATAGGGCACCCCTCTTTTTTTGTCAATGTATCATCTTCCTGTCCTGGAAAACAGATCATGGGAATCAGCCTCTCTGTCGGTAAAAAAGCCTTCAGCATCTATTTAATTTTCAACCATTATCGCGACGGGATACATTTGAGGCAAACATAATTGAAATGAACAAGGCAATTACAATATTTAATGTTTTTCTGCTGGGGTTAGCTTCACTGCCAATCCAGGGTCAGACCGACAGTGTGTGGACACTGACAAAATGTATCGATTATGCTTTCAACAGGAATATTACGGTACGGAAAAATGAACTTTCAAACAAGAAGCTAGGCCTTTATGCCGGCCAGGCGAAAGCGCAAAGGCTGCCATCTGCTGACGCTTCAATAAGCCAGAACTTCAATTGGAGCAGGAATATCGCTGCCGGTGATAACAGTTTTACCGGTACCAACGGAACAAACTACTCTGTAAGTTCAGCTATCACGATCTACAACGGCTCAAGGCTAACAAACCTTATCAGGCAGGCTGAGCTTGACATTGCCGGAGGAGCGTACACCCTCGAGACAACCAAAGAGGATATCAGCCTTAATATTCTAAATGCCTACCTGCAGGTTCTCTATGCCGAGGAGCAGGTAAAGAACAGCCGGAAACAGATCGAATCTACTGCAGAGCAGCTAAGGCTTGCATCTGAGAGGCTTCGCCTCAGGGCAATTTCAGAATCGGATTATGCCCAGGTGAAATCACAGCTTGCTACAGAAAAGCTCACATTGGCAAATTCTGAAAGTCAGCTCGCCATTGATAAGGTAAATCTTATGCAGCTGATGGAGCTTCCTGTTTCAGCAGGTTTTAATATTGTGCATCCTGATCTTGGCGAATCACTGAACCAGAACCGAATGCCCGATGTTAAAGCAATCTTTGAGACAGCGCTGTCTATAAAGCCACAGATAAAAAATGCCTCAGTTAATAAGGAGATTGCAGCTCTCGATGAAAAAGTCGCAAGGGCAGGTTACTTACCGGCATTGTCAGCAAATGCCGGACTGACATCAGGCTATTCAAATACAGCCGCAGATATATATTTTAACCAGATGAACAATTCACTAAGGCCCGCAGTGGGTGTTTCACTTTCAATTCCTATTTACCAGAAGAAACAGGTAAAGACAAGCGTTGCAGTAGCCAAGATTGGTTATCAGGATGCTGAACTCAGCGAAACGGATACAAAAAATCAGCTCAGAAAGAGTATCGAGCAAACCTGCCAGGATGTAGTTTCCGCTCAGATAGAATATGAAGCGAACCTTGAAAATTACGCCGCAACCAGTGAAGCCTCAGAGCTTTCGGGAGAGAAGTTCAGGCAGGGGATAATCAACTCGGTCGATTACCTTGTTTCCAAAACAAACCTTATTGTAGCCGAAAGTCAACTGTTACAGTCCAAATACAAATTAATATTCAGTTATAAGATCCTTGATTTTTACCAGGGAATTCCCTTATCTCTTTAAAAAAAGTAATAAATACAATAATATCATGAAAAGGAAAGCATTTATAATTGGTGGTGTATTGATTGCCCTGGCAATAGTGATACTTGCCCTTAAGCCATTCTCAAAAAAAGAGACTTTATATTCCTTTGAGACTGTAAAGGTCCAGAAGGGAACTATAGCCAATACTGTGACGGCAACGGGTACGATCCAGGCGATTAAATCAATCGCAGTTGGTACGCAGGTCTCGGGAATAATACAGCATATTTATGTAGATTTCAACGACAAGGTAAAATCGGGTCAGCTTCTGGCTCAGCTTGACGAAGTGCCATTGCGATCTCAGCTCGACCAGAGTCAGTCGGCTGTTGACCAGGCGCAGGCACAGCTAAATTACCAGGAGGCTACCTATAAGAGGATGAAGGTCCTCTATGAGAAAAACCTGATTGCAGAAGCCGATTATGATCAGGCAGTCTACAACTATGAAAATTCAAAGGCGGCACTAAGTAATTCAAAATCAGCGCTTGCCAGGGCACAGGTTAACCTGGCGTATGCAACAGTCAGATCGCCCATTGATGGGGTTGTCCTGAACCGTGCGGTTGAGGAGGGACAGACAGTTGCTGCAAGCTTCAGCACGCCAACCCTCTTTACAATTGTCAATGATGTAACACAGATGCAGGTCCAGACCAGCGTTGATGAAGCCGACATTGGAAAGGTAATAGAGGGACAGAGGGTTGAATTCACCGTTGACGCTTACCCCGATATGAAATTCGGGGGCCAGGTCTCACAGGTTCGCCTACAGCCGGTAACAACGAACAATGTGGTGACCTATGTAGTCATAATGAAGGCTCCAAACCCCGACGGAAAGCTGATGCCAGGCATGACAGCAAGTACTATAATATATGTTGCAGAAAAAGAGAATGCTCTTTTCCTTCCGGGCAAAGCGATCCGCTTTAAGCCTAACGCTGACTTTCTGAAAAAAATGTTCGATAAGATGACTGCATCAAATGGTGGCAACGGGAACAAGATGCCGGCACAGGGAATGCCACAAATAGGTTCAACAGGACAGGGATTAACACCGGGAGCACCAATGCCCGCCATGAATATGACAGGGATGGCCGGTATGCAGAAATCTAATTCAGCTAAAATAAAAATGGTTTGGGTCAAGGACGACAAAGGTTCAATAAAGCCGCTGTTTGTGACAGCAGGAATTGATAACGGGACAAATTTTGAAGTTGTTTCAGGATTAAAGGAGAATGATGAGGTTGTTATTGCTATAAACAGCGGGACAAAGAAAGCTTCAGCTGCAAATTCGAATAATGGCCCGAGGGGACCATTCCCTTTCTGATGAAAACGGAATTTAATAGAAGCTGAGTCATGAAAAACACTATAATAGAAATTAACGGGCTGAGAAAGGACTACCATGTAGGCGAAGTGACAGTACATGCGCTGCGAGGGGTTGATCTGAAAATTGAGGAGGGTGAATTTGTAGCCATAATGGGTGTGAGCGGTTCGGGTAAATCCACTATGCTTAACATACTCGGCTGCCTCGATAAGCCAACCGGAGGAACCTATCTTCTGGATGGTGCAGACGTCAAGTCACTCAACGGGGATGAACTGGCAAGGCTCAGGAACAAAAAACTTGGATTTGTTTTTCAGGCATACAACCTCCTGCCCAGGACAACGGCCCTCGAAAATGTCGAGCTCCCTTTATTCTACAGTTCAAAGATACGGTCAAGGGAGAGAAAGGAAAGATCTGTAAAGGCCCTGGAAGCCGTAGGCCTGGAAGAAAGGATGCATCATATGCCTAACCAGCTTTCCGGCGGACAGCAGCAGAGGGTGGCGATAGCCCGCTCTCTTGTAAATGACCCGGTTATGATCCTCGCCGACGAGCCGACCGGTAACCTCGATACAAGGACCTCAGTGGAGATAATGGAACTTTTCCAGGAGCTCAATGCCAGGGGGAGGACTATTGTATATGTGACACATGAACCTGATATTGCAAGATACGCTACACGTAACGTTATCTTCCGCGATGGAAAAATTCAGAAAGAAGTTATTGTCAGTGACAGGCTTTTTGCAAAGGAGGTCCTGAAATCACTTCCGCCGGAAGAATTGGATCTAACAGAATAATATAACTGATCATGAACTATATAAATTTATTCAGGATAGCTTTAAGAGCACTGCTAAGGAACAAGCTTCGCGCAGTTCTGACAATGCTTGGTATTATAATCGGAGTGGGTTCTGTTATCGCCATGCTTGCAATAGGGGAGGGCTCTAAAAGAAGCATCAGGGAGAAAATGTCCGGAATGGGCTCCAATCTCATCATGGTAATGCCTAATTTCCAGAGAAGGGGTGGAGTAAGTCTCGGATCATCAAGTTCAGAGGTGCTGAAGTATTCCGACGTTGAAGTACTTAGAAACGAGGCAGAAAACCTTACCGCAATTTCACCCGAGGTGCGGGCCAGCGGCCAGGTCATTTACAGTAACCAGAATACGCAAACCACCATATACGGCGTAAGCGAAGAATACCTTGGCATAAGAAAGCTGGAGGTCAGCAGCGGAAGGGTCTTTACAACACAGGAGACAAAAAACATGGCAAAGGTGTGCCTGCTCGGCCAGACCGTCGTTGATAACCTGTTCGGCGAGAACGCCGATCCAATCGGTCTATCAATAAGGGTAAAAAACCTTCCTTTCCAGGTAATAGGTGTTCTGAAGAAGAAAGGTGAAGGGGGAATGGGACAGGACCAGGATGACCTGATACTGGCACCGTATACAACTGTTCAGAGGCGCCTTGCAGCTATAGATTATATTAATGGTATTTATGCATCCGCAGTAAGCGAGGAGAAAAGTTCCGACGGGATAACAGAACTCACTGAGATCCTGCGCCGGACACATAAGCTGAAAGAGACAGACGAGAATGACTTCAGGGCCATGTCTCAGTCGGAACTGATAGCAACGGTCTCATCGATAACGGATATAATGACTTACCTTCTTGGTGCAATTGCCGGAATATCATTGCTTGTGGGTGGCATCGGAATCATGAATATAATGTTCGTTTCAGTGACTGAAAGAACCCGCGAAATAGGATTAAGGATGTCCATTGGCGGAAGAGGCCGTGATATACTGAAGCAGTTCCTTGTTGAATCGATGATGCTGAGCATCCTTGGCGGAGCAATAGGGGTCATTTTCGGCTACCTGCTTGCCAAAGGGGCAGGTTCACTTATGGGAACCCAGGCCTTTGTGAAGACCCAGTCGGTAGTACTCGCATTCATGGTATGCTTTGCTATAGGTGTCTTCTTTGGATGGTACCCTGCCCGCAAGGCTGCAAGCCTGAATCCGATTGACGCATTAAGATATGAATAACCCGGCCATGCTGATGTAAATTTGGTGCAATATCGATGAAATTACCTTAAATTGTAATAAATTTATATCCATGAAAATCAATTTCTCCGGGAATAAAATTAAAATTCTTCTTCATCTGCTTGCCTGGATCATATTTCTTGGTATTCCTCTCTATTTTTTTAAAAGGTGGGACGTAGGAAAGGATTTTATCTGGGCTTTTTACCTTGGAAATTTAATTAACGGAATAATATTCTATTCCAATTACCTTGTACTCGTTCCGAAATTCTTTTTTGGAAAAAGAAAAATCAGGTACTATTTGTCAGTTCTTGTTATGCTTGCCCTTTTATATTTTGTTTCGGATATATCAAATGAGCTGATCTTCAGAAACATGCCCGGAAAGGACAGGATAGAGAACAGAATTCAGCCCAGCGATGGGATGAAAGAGCCGGGTCCGCCCAAGCCCGACTCATTTATCGGAGGGCCACCTTTCAGGGAGATGCATGTTTTTAATTTTGCATTTACATCACTGTTCCTTGTTTTTTTCTCGCTTGGCCTTCGCGTGATGGAACGCAACGCATCAATTGAAAAGATCCGGGAGGAACTTGAGAAGGAGAAGCTTAATTCAGAACTGGCCTTTCTTAAAAACCAGATAAGCCCTCATTTCTTCTTCAATACACTTAATAATATTTATTCACTTATAAGCATTAATGCTGATGATTCGAGAAATGCCGTATTGAAGCTTTCAAAGATGATGCGCTATCTTCTTTATGAATCTGAAAAAGGGGATACAAAACTCAGCAATGAGATCGAATTCATGAATAACTATATCGATCTTATGAGGCTGAGGTTAAGTGATAAAGTAAAAATTGATATTTCGTTCCCTGAAAAATACTTTGATTGCATTATCCCGCCACTGCTTTTTATCCCATTTATCGAAAATGCCTTCAAGCATGGCATAAGCTTCCGCGAGAGTTCTTTCATTGAAGTTTCACTTAGTTCCAATAATGATTTTATCTCATTCAGATGCTGCAACAGTTCCACTGCTGATTCGAATAATGACGAAAACAAAACCTCCGGAATCGGACTGGGGAATGTGAAAAAGCGGCTTGAGCTTCTTTTCCCTGGCAGGCATAAGCTTGAGATAAATAAGACATTAAGTACGTTTGAGGTTCTGCTTTTAATTGAGCTTAAAGCATGATAAAAGTTGTTGCTATCGATGACGAACCTCTGGCTCTCAGGCTGATTACGGATTATATTGAAAAGACGCCGGGACTAATACTTGCCGGCAGGTTTGAAAATCCACTCGAAGCTATACAGTTTATTTCGGAAAATGGCTGTGATCTGATTTTTATCGATATCCAGATGCCGGATCTTACCGGTATCGAGTTTGCCAGGGTAATGGAGAAGGGCCCTAAGGTTATATTCACAACTGCATATGAGAAATATGCCTTAGAAGGGTTCAGACTCGATATTGTTGATTATCTTCTGAAACCATTCAGCTACGACGAATTTCTGAAAGCGGTTCAGAAAGTCAACCGGCTTATAAAGCTCGAAAAAGGAGCACCTGACAGGGTAGAGGCAAATGATGAGTTTCTCTTCATTAAATCGGACTATAAGATCAAAAGGATCAATTTTAATGACATCCTGTATATTGAAGGGCTGAAGGATTATGTGAAGATATATATACAAAATGCACCAAGGCCTGTACTTTCGCTCTCCTCGCTTAAGCTTCTTGAAACAAAGCTTCCTGAAGCAAGATTCATGAGGATACATCGTTCATTTATCGTTCACCTGCAGAAGATAGATACAATAGAACGGAGCCGCATTGTTTTCGGAAAGGTATATATTCCGGTCGGAGATCAGTATAAGGATAAATTCCAGGAATACCTCAACAGGAATTTCCTTTAGACACAACCCCCTTGGTTTGGAGATCGCTCACAGCAGGTCAGTTCCGTTATAGCGATATTCATTCAGGCTTTTTATACTCAAAGAATCATGACCCCCATCACGGCCACACCGGAGGGAAAATGAACCGGGTAAAATTTTCCGTCAGGAATCCGCTTTGTTTACTTAACACAGAAGTCTTCTGAGGTGCAGGATACTTTTTCCCGTCTTTTGTTTTAAAGACAGAGGAATGAAAGCAGAAATATAGAATATTTGATATATTCCCCATAAATATAGAGTAAAAGATGAAAAAAGAATAAATAAATCAAATTAAGCATATAAAAACAGGGGGTATAACAGGATATATATATAAATATTTGAATAATGGTACAAAAATGTATAGGTTTGTAGTCTGAAATATGAAATTATTGAGAAAAGTTAGAACTGATGGGAAAAAGTATTAAGAGAATTTCACTTGTATTGATTATACTGTTTGGCTGCGGGACTGGTCTATTTGCAGCTGAAAACGGTCATATTGATACTGGTGCCACAGCCTGGATGCTGACATCCACGGCGCTGGTTCTGCTTATGGTCCCCGGTCTTGCAATGTTTTATGGCGGACTGGTAAGGACAAAGAACGTACTTGGAACAATTATGCACAGCTTCGTTGCCATGGGAATTATAAGTGTGCTCTGGGTGATCCTCGGCTACAGCATGTGTTTCGGAAATAATGTCCTTGGAGGATGGTTTGGATGGAATAAAGACTATTTCTTTCTGAAGGGGATCGATAAGAACATAATGGATGCTGGTATTCCTGAATATGTCTTTTCAATGTTCCAGGGGAAATTTGCAATTATAACGCCGGCACTTATAGCAGGTGCCTTCGCCGAGAGGGTTTCGTTCAAGGCCTACTGCTTTTTCATTGCTGTCTGGAGCATACTTGTCTACAATCCTCTATGCCACTGGGTATGGGCATCAGATGGCTTTATTTATAAGCTCGGTGCGAAAGGCGCCATAGATTTTGCAGGAGGTACGGTCGTTCATATATCCGCCGGAGTAAGCGGACTTATAGCTGCACTTTACCTTGGATCGAGAAGAGGCTATCCGTACCAGGTCATCAGGCCAAACAATATGGTAATAACTATGCTCGGTGCGGGGTTACTCTGGGTGGGATGGTTTGGATTCAATGCCGGAAGCAGTATCTCAAGCGGACTCAGTACAGCACAGGCCCTTGTGGCCACACAGGTGGCAGCGGCATCCGGAGCCCTGACATGGATAATAATTGAAGCCTCTCATCAGGGAAAGGCGACGGCACTTGGTTTTGCCAGTGGTATACTTGCGGGACTTGTTGCGGTCACACCGGCGGCAGGGGTTGTACAGCCCTATGGTGCAATGATACTCGGGGCCCTGGCTTCAACAATATGCTATTTCGCAATTATGATGAAGAACAAACTCGGGTACGACGACAGCCTGGATGCCTTTGGAATTCACGGAATCGGAGGGATAACCGGAGCCATATTGCTCTCATTCTTCATCAGGCGTTCATGGATGGCTGAAGCTGCAGCCGTAACGGCAGGATGGACAATGTGGAACCAGCTTCTTATACAGGTTCTTGCTGTCGTAATAGCAATCGGATATGCAGCACTCATGACATGGGGGATAATAGTTGTAATAGATAAGATCTTTAAGTTCAAATCATCCGAGACGGACGAGATGGCCGGGCTATTAAAATGATCACAGCAATAATAAGGGAGGCTTCCCTCGACCAGGTAAGGGAGGCTTTGATTGAGGCAGATATCAAAAGGATCACAGTAAGCCGGGTATCGGGACACGGTCAGCAGAGGATCGAGGAAATGTACAGGGGCCAGGTCATTATTCCCGATCTTATACCGAAGATCAGAATAGAGATCGCAGTAAATGATGCCTTTGTTGATATTACAGTTAATGCAATCCTGAAATCAGCCCGTACAAATGGCTCAGGCAGTGTGGGGGACGGCAAGATTTTTATTACGCCTCTTGAGGAGTGCATAAGAATCCGTACCGGAGAAAAAGGCGGAACGGCAATATAGTCAGTTAAGTTGGTCAGGACAGAGACCCGGGACTGTTCATCCCCGGGTCTCTTTTATTGAACAAATACTTTCATTGAATGTTTTTATAGGATATCATTTCCTTAACCAAATTAATAACAGTTAAAAAAAATCAGTTATGAAAAAAGTTTTTCTTCTTATGATGGCTGCACTCCTTGTACTTTCTGTAAGCGGATATTCTCAGGCCAAGACACAGAAGTCCTCAACTACGCAGACAACAACAAAGGCAGTTGATAAGCCAGCTCAGGCCGACAAGGTTGTGGCAGGTAAAAAGGGTCCGAGTGGCGAAGTGGTTTACCAGGGCGCACAGGGAGGCCAGTATTATTTAAATAAAAGCGGTAACAAAACTTATCTCAAGGATGTTGACAGCGTGGTTCAGGGTAAAAAAGGTCCAAATGGCGAAGTAGTATATGAGGGTCCGAAAGGCGGACAGTACTACCTTAATAAAAATGGCGAAAAGGTCTATCTGTCCAGCAGTAAGAAATAAATTTTAAAAACCGGTTTCAGACCGGTTTTTTTATTTGGACGAGCTAAATTAAAATTTGTGTACCTGAGGTAAAGAACCTGAAGAGATTCGTAACTTTCAAATGACCAAAAATTAATGAGGTCAGATTAAAAGTGACAAAAGCAACCAGGTTAATGTCAGGTTATACGTACACTAAAACCTTAGTATTTTTATTTTTTCTGATTGCCTCAGAAGGAAGGGCTCCGGGGCAGACAGCCGTTAATTCGATGCCGGACTCAATAAATTATGTCTCTTATCAGACTTTTTTTGAGATGCTGCAAAAAAAAGACTCGGTTTGCATCTTTTATAAGCCCGGGTGGTTTGAAAAGAAGAAAATAAATGCCCGATTTGCCGGTTTAAAGCTCGAAAGTGCTCTTTCACACGTAAACAGCCTGTGTAACCTTACCTATTACCTAATCGACAAACATTCAATTGTCTTTGTACCGTTCCAGGCTTCCATTTATCGGAGTTCAGGAAGTAATTATACAGATGCGCTGATTGTTGGTGATCCGAATGAGTCCGGGAAATATGCAAAAGCGACCTTAAAAGGCAGGATCCTCGATGGTAAAACAGGTACCGCCCTTCCTGGTGTTACCATAATTATTGAAAAGCTTAAGATTGCTGCAATTACTAATTCAAATGGAGAGTTCTCCCTTGTACTTCCTGTTGGAGAACATACCATTAAAATGAACTATTTAGGGTACGAGGAAAATTCAAGGAAAATTAATCTTGTAAGCGACGGAGAAGCTAATTTTGAAATAATTGAGAAATCTATCAATCTTAAGGAAGTGGTAGTTACTTCTGAAAGATCTGATCATAATGTGACCGGCACACAAATGAGCCTTCTGACCCTGAATACCAAGAATATCAGGGAATTACCTCTTTCATTAGGCGAAGCGGATATTGTCAGGAGCATGACCCTTTTACCGGGTGTGCAGACTCCGGGAGATTTTGGCTCCGGATTTTATGTCAGGGGAGGCAATACTGATCAAAACCTGATACTTATCGAGGATGTTCCTCTTTTCAATTCGTCACATATGTTCGGACTTACTTCAACAATCAACTCCGACATTGTTTCGAATGTAACTCTTTTAAAAGCCGGGATTCCGGCCCGCTACGGAGAACGTGCCTCCTCAATTATGAATATAAGGCTGGGTGCCGACAGTGCGAAAGCATTTGAGGCAAAAGGAGGCATTGGATTGCTTGAGAGCCGTCTAAGCCTTCAGATACCAATATTAAAGAATAAGGTAAGCTTGTTGCTTGGAGGCCGAAGCTCTTATTCTGACTGGCTTTTACACAAGATCCCCGACGTCGACCTGAGGAACAGCTCGGCTGCCTTTTATGATTTAGATGCCGTACTGAACATTAATATAAATCAGAATAATAAAATCATAATCTTCGGATATTACAGTAAGGATAAATTCGGATTCAGCAAGACCACTGACTATGAATACAGTAATTATTTGTCATCTGTCAGATGGAACCACCGTTTTACCAATAAATTATCAGCGAGCACTGTTGCAGCGATAAGCAATTATAAATTCAGTGTCAGAAGCCTTGATACGCTTCATCGCGCAGATGCCTATCAGATTAAGCTTAATACACAATACAAAAGCATTAAATGTAATTTTTCATGGCTGCCCGGTAGCAGGCATTCTTTTGATTTCGGGATAAGCAGCGTTATGTATGACATATTGCCAGGCGAAGAGCTTCCCTATGGCCCCGGATCATTAATAAAACTTTTTAAAGTTGAATCTGAGAAAGGACTTGAAATTGCGGAATATATAAGCGATAATTTTGATATCTTACCCAAGCTGAACATTGATGCGGGATTCCGTTACGTACAGTATTTTTCCATGGGACCTGGCTCTGTTCTGATCTATGCGCCTGGTTCGCCAAGATCCCTGGAAACAATAACAGACACCCTGCATTACAAAAACAATCAGGTTATTCATGCATATTCCGCGATTGAGCCCAGAATTGCCTTCCGGTATAAAATAAATGACGTGAGTTCCGTCAAATGGAGCTATAGTCGTATTAATCAGTTTATTCACCTTCTGTCAAATAACGAGGTAATTTCACCAACAGATACCTGGACACTCAGCGACACCTATCTTAAGCCTCTGATCTGCGATCAGTATGCCATAGGTTATTTCAGAAATTTTGCACGTAACACTTATGAAGTTTCTGCAGAAGCATACGTTAAGATTCTTAAAAATGTTATTGAATACAGGAATGGTGCAATGGTCTTCCTTAATGATCATCTTGAAACCGACCTGCTGAATGCAAAAGGCAACAATTATGGAATTGAAGTGTATGCCAAGAAAAATTCAGGACTTCTGACAGGCTGGATCAGTTATACCTTTTCACGATCGATGTTAAGAACAACAGGAACTCTGGCAACCGGACAAATCAACAATAATCATTATTATCCTTCCAATTTCGACAAACCCAATAATTTAGTGATAATCGCGGATTATCATTTATCGCGCAGATGGCACATTTCAGGAACTTTCATCTATAATACCGGACGCCCTGTTACGCTTCCTGAGCTCAAATATTCTTTTCAGGGGAATCAGCTTATCTACTATTCAGACAGGAATAAATATCGCCTGCCTGATTACCACAGGCTTGATATTGCCATTTCATTTGATGAAAACCTGCGACTGAAGAAGATGTGGAAAGGAAGATGGACCCTTTCAGTTATAAATGTTTACGGTCGTAAAAATGCCTATTCTGTTTACTATGCAAAAGAAGATGACAGATTCTATAAAAGTGCCGGGAGTACAGGCTTGTACAAGCTTTATATTATTGGCATTCCTTTACCGACCCTGACATATAGCTTTATCTTTTGATCTTATTCATTCATTTATGAAAATAAAGTTTAATCCTGCCATTATATTACTGTTCAGTCTGATCAGCTGCAAAGAGATATATAACCCTGTTATTGACAAGCATAACAGTGCCATAGTCGTAGAAGGCCTTATTACAAATCTGAAAGAATCGTATATAATTAAAGTATCGGAGGCAACACCTTATTATTCAGCTTCAAACAGTACTCTTCTGCCAGCAGCTTCTGTTTCTATAAAAGATGATCTGGGTAATTCCTATGCCATGCATAAGGATAATGACCGTGGTTATTATTATTCAGATACTTCTGAATTTACAGCTATCCCGGGAAGATCATATACATTGCATATCGAAATGCCTGACGGAGACATATACGAATCGTCGGCTCAGAAATTAGTTTTACCCGCGGCAATAGACAGCATTCACGGCATAACCACTAATAAAAATTACTGGTATTATGATGATCTGGGCAATATAACATACAAAATGGTATATGGGACTGAGACATTCATGGATTTAAGTTATAGTTCGGATTCCATTTTTCAATTCCGGTTCGATAATACATTAATGAAATGTTACAGTTTTTTGTACCTGTATACACCGGAGATGAGATTAGCCGGCGTACCATTCCCCCCACCGAAAGTTTGCCCCGGAACAGTTTGTCCATATATAATATATAGCTGGAAAAAGTTTAACCTTTTAACAGGCCTGGGACTGTCAGAGACAACCCACAGCATTATTTCAAAAGAGATAAAAAACAGTTCGGTATGTTTTTTCCCGTTTGATACATCATTCTACCCGACAAGGATTACCGCTGACTCATGTGCTTTTGACCCGTATAAGGGAACTATATGCGGCAAAATCAGACAGCCGGCAGGACCGGAAGGTAAGATTCTGGAAACACGAGTGTATGCTTTAAACCAGCAATCTGCCGTTTATTATCAGGAGCTTGAAAAGCAGCTTTCCTATGAAGGCAAATTGTTTGACCCTGTTGCAGTTCAGCTTGAGGGTAATATAAAATGCATCACAAGTCCGGAAAAGCTGGCACTTGGATTATTTGAGGTATCAGCCTGCACAATTAAAACCTGTTGGCTGACCTTTGATTATGGTCAGGGATATGTAAAATACATACCGACAGAAGGTATATCGGTTCTGCCGGTCGCCGGGTCAAGCAAATATATTCCTGATTTCTGGCAAACTAATGTTAACTGAAACGGCTGCATAAAAATTGATTTTATGTGATGAACTATGGAATTTCGAAAATTAAATATAATTATATGCCTTATCCTTTTACTATATGTTATTGGTTTTAAAGCTAATGGCAGCGATATCGTCTATA
>JBBIIS010000026.1:14909-26681 GCA_037446375.1 Bacteroidota bacterium
TTGTGCATACTGACAGGGATTTTTATATTGCCGGAGAGAATGTATTCTTAAAGATCTATATAATGGATGCTGATTCGCACAAACTTTCCGGGATCAGCAGGATCGCATATCTGGTTCTCCGAAACAGCGCGAGCATCCCGATTACTAGAATTTGCTTTAAAGTTGAAGGGGGAATCGCATACGGCAGTTTCTTTCTGCCCGATACTTTAAGTTCTGGTCTGTACGAGATGGAATCATTCACTAACTGGATGAGAAATTCAGGGCAGGAATCATTTTTCAAAAAGGAGATTTTTGTAGCAAACCGCTTCGATAAAGATCTGCCTGCATTAAACGATCCGGCAGTTCCGGCGGAGAGACATGATGACGAAAACAATCAGGATTTGAAAAAGAGCATTTCATTGATTGTGATACCTGATAAAACGGAATATGATAAGCGCGGAAAAATACACATTGCGCTGAAATTTCCTGAAAATACATCCACTGTTTCCGGAAATATATCAGTCTCAGTATTTGAAAAAGTACCCGGCACAGGAGATAGATTATCCATATGCAAGTATCTGTCTGAAAAGCCAGGCAGTCCCATCTCAGAAAAATTCACGGATCATCAGAAAACAGGTTTCCTTCCCGAAATGAACGGAGAAATTATTCAAGGCAGGGTAATTGACAGTGAGACAATGGAACCCCTTGCAAATTCCTGTATTTTTCTGTCGGCTAAAGACTCCATTGTAAACCTCCAGTATAGCTTTTCCGATGCAAGAGGAATATTCCGGTTCCTGCTAAATGATTACCACGCAGGGAAAGATCTCTTTTTCAGCATAAAAGATTATCCGGAGAATAAGAAGATAAAAATTGAAACTGATGATAAGTTTGAACTGGACGATAGCTTTAATCCCTCAAAATATTTCGGGAGTCAGTATTTGAAAGATTATATTCTTAAAAGCCAGGATATAGTCAGTATTCAAAAAGTTTATAAAGCAGTTTTTTCTTCGGAGATAAAGAAACAATTTAAAGCCAGGATTATTTGTCCGGAGATTTACAATAAGCCGACCTACAGCGTCAATCCTTCGGATTTTGTGCCAATGAATGATTTTGTCGAGATATCGGCGGAAATATTGCCTCCTGTCCTGAGAATAAGGAATCATAATGGCATATATAGTGTAACCATGGCAGACGAGATCGAGCATACCTTCATGGAACAGAAGCCATTAGTTCTTCTTGATGGCATACCGGTTGATGGTCTCTCCGGAATAATCCCGCTTGGCAGCGAGAAAATCAAAAGGGTAGAAATGGTATGTGCCAGGTATAATTACGGAGATCTGATATTTCCAGGGATCTTGGCTGTTTTCAGCAAAAACAGCAAAACAGATAAGATCCAGCCATCACCAGGATTTCTCCGATTTCAACAGGAAGTATACCATCCTTATTCGGTTTTCACAAACCGGGATTATATGACAGAAAACCTAAGTAACCAGCCGGATTTCAGGCAGCTGTTGTACTGGAATCCTGATCTGGCTATTTTCCAGGATAATAATCAGGTCCTTGAGTTTTATGCTTCTGATCATTCAGGGGATTTTATTATCGAGATCGAAGGGATCTCGGCTGAAGGAGAACCAATAAGTGCGACTGCAGCCATCAGGATCAAATAAACAAGCGGCAGAAAATGAAGAATGCATTTTTGTATTTGGTAATATCACTCTCCGGTCTTGCACTAAACGGACAGACCGTCAATCTGGATTCCATATTTGAGCCCAGGCTCAGCGGTGAAATGTACAAGATGAAAGTCGGCATAATCGGTAAGCAATTTTATAATGACGACTGGGCAGAGAGCGATATTAAGCTTAGCAGCGGAGAAGTGGCTTTCAATAAATTTCTGAAGTATAATGGACTCCTTGATGAAGTTATCTGGTTACGGTCGGACCTGTCGGGACAGGTTAAACTTGAAAAGCAGTTTATTGATGAGTTTACCTTTAAGGATTTCAGGGGAAAACCCGTCAGGTTCAAAAGAATCAGGGTCAGATTACCTCAGATGACGGATTCAACGGATATTTTTGCTGAGGTTCTTTCCGAAAAAAGTGCTTCACTGTATGTTTTCAGGCATATCAGAATTATTGAGAGCATTAACCGGGTTGAGAACGGAGCTCTCTATTCTTTTGACAGGCTGGCACCTCAGCCAGTCTACATTTTAAAGCTTCCGGACAATGAAACCCTTACATTCAGGAGGATTAGCCCGACTGCGTTATTGAAAGCATTACCTAAAGATTATAAAGCCGCAGTTAAGAAAATAATTCAGCAGAATTTTCTTTCGGTACGATCTGAAGACGACCTTGTAAAGCTTGTCAGATTAATATAGGTCATTCGCAATATAGCCTTTATGATCCTTTCATTAAAAGCCCGCTCAATTTCAACATTTCAGACAATTAACCTATTCCTCTTAATATTTATTTCTTAAATTTGGTACTGCATTTCCAGTTGTGCTAATAATTTAAGGATATGTTAGTCAAGACTTTCGCGAGTGCGGTAAGCGGCATCGATTGCGTTACTGTCACAATTGAGGTTAATGTTTCGCAGGGTATCCGGTTCTTTCTTGTCGGCCTTCCCGATGTTGCCGTCAAGGAGAGTCAGCAGCGGATCGAGTCAGCCTTCAGGTCAATGGGATATAAGTGGCCAGGTAAGCAGGTTGTGATAAATATGGCTCCGGCAGATATCAGGAAGGAGGGATCATCGTATGATCTGCCTATAGCAGTAGGAGTACTTGCTGCTGATGAAAAAGTATCAAAGGAGCTTCTGGATTCATTCCTGATTATGGGCGAGCTCTCTCTTGACGGATCCCTGCAGCCTGTGAGGGGAATCCTTCCGATGGCGCTGAGAGCCCGGGATGAGGGATTCAGGGGTTTAATAGTTCCGGCACGGAATGCTTCGGAAGGAGCTGTTGTCAATGGGATTGATGTATACGGGATGAATAACCTAAGTGAGGTCACCGAATTCCTTAATGGATTTAAAAAATATGAGCCTGTAAAAGTCGATCTTGATGAGATATTCCGGACCCAGGCCAACAGGTATGAATCGGATTTTTCCGATGTCAGGGGACAGGAGAGTGTCAAGAGGGCTCTGGAAGTTGCGGCGGCAGGTTCACATAATCTGATAATGATCGGACCTCCCGGCGCGGGAAAGACGATGCTTGCAAAAAGACTTGGCACAATACTTCCTCCTCTCATCCTTGAAGAGGCACTCGAGACGACCAAGATACATTCTGTTGCAGGGAAAATTGACGACAATGCTCCGCTTATGACAAGGAGACCTTTCAGATCGCCGCACCATACTATATCGGATGTTGCTCTGGTCGGCGGAGGCACTTATCCCCAGCCGGGAGAGATCTCACTTGCACATAACGGCGTTCTCTTTCTTGATGAACTTCCTGAATTTAAAAGATCAGTGCTTGAGGTACTCAGACAGCCACTCGAGGATCGGGTGATTACAATATCAAGGGCTAAGTTCACCGTTGACTATCCGGCCAGCTTCCAGCTGGTTGCGAGTATGAATCCCTGCCCATGCGGTTTTCATAACCACCCCGAAAAGGAGTGCATGTGCTCAACAGGGATGGTTCAGAAATATCTTAACAGGATATCTGGTCCGCTTCTCGACAGGATAGATATCCATATAGAGGTTGTCCCTGTAAAATATGATAAGCTGTCGGACAACAGGAATATTGAAACTTCAGAGACCGTAAGGCAGCGCGTGGTTAAGGCCAGGTCAATTCAGACGAAAAGATTTGCCGGCGTGACTGGCATTTACACAAACTCTCAGATGAGCTCTTCGATGCAGAGGAAATACTGTTACCTCGATGAGGCCGGAAGCAGGCTGCTTAAAACAGCAATGGACCTCAGAGGCCTTTCAGCAAGGGCTTATGACAGGATTCTTAAAGTTTCAAGGACCATCGCCGACCTCGACGATTCACAGGATATTCGGGTTGAACATATTTCCGAAGCTATTAACTATCGTAACCTCGACAGGGAGGGGTGGGCAGGGTGAGCCAGACTTCGCTCACTCAGGCAGCTAAATCCCGCCAAGCAGTGAAATTATATCCCGCCGCATCCCGGTCAGTTCATTTACAAGCCCCGGTCTGAAGCTCTTCCTGATCAGGTACATCAGTGCATGGAATCTTTCTGCTATGATCTCCATATAGAATAGCACAAGATAGCCCGAAAGCGGGACCGCAAATCCCACAAGGATCCCATACCATCCAAGGAGCCAGATAATCCCATAATTACAGGGAAATATATCAGATAGAATATTGTGCCGATACCTATATAAACAGAGCTGTAAAAACGCAGATCCTTAATGAATGTTTTGCATATTATTGCCGGAATTATGAATGGCAGAAGGTTTGCAATATAACCAGCAACAAAAACAGGAAGTCCGAGTATAATTGTCAGGTAGCGCAGAATACCATAATCGAGCTTTCTTGCAAGGTTTTCATCCCTGATATGCTCTTTCCCAAGAAGCGAAAAGTATGATCCGGTCTTTTTTTTGAGTGACTCGAGCGATTCGGGTGATTTTTCAGCTAGATGATTTACTTTGTCGCAAATACTTTTTTCAAGGATTAACCTCTGGTCTGAATCGAACCTCCATTTGAAAAACGGCAGGACGATATTGTTTCTTCCCATAACAAGCAGGTGTTCGGCAACTTCATCATTGGCCGGATCATCAACTATTATTACCTGCCTTTTAAGGCCGGCTTCTATCTTCTCATTAAATGCGAGCAATGCCTTTGCCGGGTTTGCAATATGCAGATCTCTAAGATCCCTGACACTGAAAGGTTCATCGAAGTTTATCAGAACTTCTTTCCTGAAAGTGGCAGGATATGTATAGTTGATACCGACAGGGATCGTCTGAACATCCAGCCCGTGCTGCTCCTCAGCTCCAAAAGCCATTCGTGCGGTACCTTTTCTGAGCTTATGAAGCCTTTTTTCCTGAACACATATTCCTTCGGCAAATACAACATAATTACCGTTTTTTTTCAGCACCTTATAGATATAGTTGAATGTATCCGTGTTCTTGTGTACGTTCTCAAGGCCCTCCTCGAACCTGTATACAGGAGAGACATTAAGCTCCCTGAGGCAAAATCTTGCAAAAGGGTTTCTGAACATATCGGCCCTCATCAGGAAATGAATGGGCTGTGTCAGATATGCCCCTACAAGTATTCCATCCATAAAAGAGTTTTGATGGTTCCCGGCAAAAATAATCGGCTTTGCAAGAGGTACTTTGTTAAGATTCGAATAGAATATCCTCCTGAAAAATACTCTGAATGTGAACGGGGGGAGAATGAATCTTAAAAACCTGTTGAACATATGCTTCAGTTTGAAAGCCTTTCGGAGGAGGCCGGAAATGCTTTAATTAATTTCCACTAATTTAGTTTTATTGTAAAGAATAGGTGCAAATAATATATTCAAAAATGACTTTCATAAAAACAACTAATAATAAACACCCATGGAGCATGGGTATAAAAGCGTACACCGGCAGGTATCTGATCGGGTTCAGATATAACGCAGGCAAATTTATGTCAAACATGATAAATTATAAATGGTCCGCAGACCTTAATATCCGTGTTAATCAATATTTTTGTTTGTTATGTAACCGTTTATTTTTAATTTTATCAATTTATAACACCCTATATCCTGATTAAATGGAGCTTACACGCCGTATCCGTGATAAAATGATGAAGGAGCGCCTTATGTTTGTTTACAGGGGCGTTGTCACAAATGAGAATTCTGCATCATTGCTTATGCTCCTGGAAAAGGAGATGGAGAGTGCCGAATTTGGATTTGTAGGGAGAAAAAGGCTTTTTATGTTCGTATTGGAGAGCCTTCAGAATGTTTCCAGACACAGCAATCATAATCAGTATGCGGAAATGTCGCTTGTTGTCTATTCCAAAACTGATAGCGGTTATACTGTCACCACCGGAAACGTCATTGAAACAGAGAGGATAAGCGATCTCAGGGAGAAACTCGATGAGATAAATAATCTTGAGGCAGGAGAGATAAGGACAGTTTACAGGAACATGCTGAGCCATGCTGAATTCAGTAATAAAGGCGGGGCGGGTCTCGGCCTTATTGAAATGGCAAAGAAAACGGGGAATAAGCTTGACTTTGATTTTATTGAACTCGATGATAAGTTTTCGTATTTCATTCTGAGCAAAACTGTTGACTCAGGAGGGGTAGGGATGCATGCCGGCGGTACCGAAGCCTCCTTCAGGGGGAAAGCGGTTGCACAACTTGAAAGGCTTATGGCAGAAAATAATGTTTACCTTATCTGGTCGGGTCATCTCTCAGCTGACGTTGAAAAGGAGGTGCTCTCATTTACTGAGACAAAATTGACTGAGGAGGACATTGATTCGCGACAGAGGAGAAAGGTATTCAGCATTCTTATCGAATCTCTCGAAAACGTTGCCAAATACAGTCCGGGAAAGGATCTTGAGGAAAAGTTCGGAATGCCGGTTGCAATGATCCGGCTAAGCGATCATGTTTACCTTGTTACAACCGGGAATCTCATAGAGAATGATAAAGTTGCTCATCTTAAGGAGAAGCTCGATACTATAAACAAATGCGACAAAACTCAGCTTAAGGAACTATTCAGGAACGCACTCATTATACAGGATATAAATTCCGACACTACCGGAAATATGGGCCTTATTGAGATGGCAAGAAAATCAGGAAATAAGCTTGATTATCAGTTTGATAAGGTAAATGACAAGTATTCCTACTATATGCTTACACTAAAAGTTGAAGAGTGTGCCAGTTAATCTTCCTGCTTTAAAATAAGCTCATTTCCATCCCATACCGCATAGACTCCTTTTTTTATCCAGTCGCCCAGGATGGCTATAACTGAGCCGTTCCCCAGGCTGGACGTCATCGGAAGATGACGGTGCCCGTAAATGAAATAGTCTATTTGTTCCTCTTCAAGGATAGCTTTTGAATGCCTGAAAAGGTCTTCTTTATCTTCACCCAGAAACCCCAGTGAGAGCCCCTTGCCAAGACGGCTGCTGAGGGACCATTCATATCCGAGCCACATTCCTATTGCAGGGTGTAGTGCTGAATATATAACCCTCAGTATCCGGTTATGGAAGATAGAGAGAAGAATTTTGTACCCGGCATCCTTTGTCCCGAGACCCTCTCCGTGAGCCAGGTAGAACTTTTTATTGTCGATTGTTATCCGCAGGGGGTGGCCATGAATAATAACACCGCATTCATCGGCAAGGTAATTGCCCATCCACATGTCGTGATTCCCGCCAAAAATATGCATGGGTATTCCTGAATCGGTTATGGCTGAAATGGCACCAAGAAATCTTGTAAAGCCTTTGGGAACAACACGTTTATATTCCCACCAGAAGTCAAAGACGTCACCTAGAAGCCAGATCTCCCTTGCTTCAGGCGACACTGCCTCGAGCCATTTTACAACTCTCTTTTCACGATCTAAAGGTGGTGAGCCGGCCGGGAGGCCCAGATGAAAATCCGATGCAAAGAATATTTTCTTCTCCACCCTGAATAGCTTAATTAATTGCTAAATATTTGAGAGAGTTTTAACTCAAGCGTTCTTCCATGAAGATTCGACCCGACAATATTTCCATCTTTATCGTACAGATAATTTGCAGGAAGAACCTTTACATTATAAAGCACTGCATTCCTGGGGTTTGTAGGGTCATCTTCCCTTAGATTAAGCCATGGAAGCTCGTCAAATCTGACAGCTCTCCTCCATGTCTCCTCGTTTAAGTCGAGGTTGATCTGATATATTTCAAAACCCTTGTTTTTATATTTCTTGTACAAATCCTTGAGTGCCAGGTTTTCAGACAAACAATCTTCAGAAGATGCTGACCAGAAAGCAAGAAGTACATATTTGCCATGAAGCGATGAGAGGGTTATTTTTCTGCCATTGGTATCCTTTAGGGATGGATCAAGCTTAGTGGATGGCAGTGAGTTAATAAGTTCAGTAACCCTGTTCATCTGCGATTGTTTATACTCCTGCTCAAAATTTATCTTAAGCGACTTAGCCTGTTTTGAAGCAGGATAGAGAGCCGACAGCGTATCTGAAGCGAGTTTCAGATACTGAAGGTCGCGGGAGTCATACAATACGTAGGTATTCTGATCTATCATCTGATACAGCGCCTTTACAGAAGCAAAGGAGCGGAGGTTCTTTAATATAAAGCCAATATTATACAACCTCTGATCCTTAAGGATCTGCGTAAACTCCTTATTGATAGCAGCCCCCTTATCCTTGAAGTCAGGATCATTAAGAGAGTTATCATATCTCGTCCTTAGTTCCTCTATCCTCTTTTTTGTTATTGCAAGCGCCGAGTCAAGCATTATAATTTTGGATGTTCCCGGCGAACCGCTGACGTAATAATCCCTGGAAAGATATTTTCCCCGGAAATCAACGGTGATATTTTCCCCAGGTGCGGCAAGAAGAGTAATGTAATCGGCATCGGAAAGTCCGACTTCGTAGAAATCAGGCTGTGATGCCTTTATCCTGAGCTTGAAAGAGCCAATGTCTGTTATTTTTATCGAATCGAGTAATACCGAAATATTTACGTCGACTCTCTTTATTTTAATATAATCTCCCGCATGATCCTTTAGCTTACCATTGATCCTGAACCCGTCTTTTTGGGAACACCCGGTTAAAATGACAAGTGCCAGTAATACGGCGGATATTTTTCTGAACATTTTGGATAAAATTTTAATATTGTTATATCGCCTGTAACCTCCCTGAATTGAATTACCTGATTACTTCGGCAAGTTTCGTCAAAAGCTTTTCTCCCCTTAAGTTTGTTGCTATCACTTTACCTTCTTTGTCAAGGAGAAAGTTACAGGGGATTGATTCTATTTTATAAAGAGGAACAACCGATGAATTCCAGTATTTCAGATCGCTTACATGTATCCATTGCCCCAGCATATCCTGCTCTATACCACTCTGCCAGTCCTCTTTTGTCTTATCGAGGGAGACCTGGAATATCTGAAACCCCTTTGATTTGTACATATTGTATGCTTTAACAAGATTTGGGTTTTCCCTTCTGCATGGACCGCACCATGATGCCCAGAAATCAAGTAAGACATATTTTCCCCTTGTTGAGGATAGTTTTACTATCTCGCCTGTCGGTGAAGGGAGAGCAATCTCCGGAGCTTCCGTTCCTGAAGTGGGAACAGCCTCCGGACCATTTTCCTTTTTAACCTGCGAAATAAGTGTCATGACCTGTTCGTGCAGTGACTTTACAGGTTCAGATGCAGGATAGAGCTTCATCATAGAAGAATCGACCTTGATGAACCAGGAAATATCACTCACCGGGTCGAGCACATATGCCTGCGGCGCAACCTGCTGGTATAGGGCAACAAGCGCTACCATTGATGCTATGTTTTCGCTTATGTACCTCTTTGTATAGGCATTTAACTCTTTAAGGTACGATTGAGCTGTACTGTCGAGTGCATGTATAACTTTAGACAGCTCGGGGCTGTCGGCATTCTGCGTATAAATATCATGAAGCCCTGTCAGCCTGTCAATTGTGCTTTTCAGAACCTTGTTATACTCGATCATCTTCTCTGTTCCGGCTGAGCCCGAGACAGCTTTTGGTGTATTAAGTGAATTATAATCGGCCTCGATCCTTATCTTTTCCCCCGGGGCCATAAGAATTGTTATAAAACTGAAGGTCGAAGTTCTTAAGACATAAAAAGTGGGGATAGCTATCTCTCTTTTAAATGCAAATTTTCCGTCACTTTCAATTTTAAGCGAATCGAGCTTTTTCAGTGAGGTGCCCTGAATCTCTGAAAGTGTAATATATTCGCCTCTGACAGGCTTTTCGAGCTTGCCTGTGACCTGAATTGAATTATCTTTGCAGCTGGCTAAAGCCAGGGTAAAGATCATTAAAATGAAATACTTAATCTTCATCAGAATCTGATTGTTTAATATTTTTATTGTTGTTTGCAAAGTTATTCTTTTTTTAATGCGGCCATGCTTTTGATAATATAATAATAATTAGCATCTTTAGGTTCACATTCAGAATGTTACAATCTTGCCAATAACTGATTATGAACAATATCATACTTGCTTAGTTACATTAAAAGAATTAACTTACATAGGGTTAAAACTGTTCAAAAAGTTGATTTATGGGTTACATAAAGTTTGAAAAATCAAAAGTTGTTAATCTGGAGTATTCTCTCAGCAGGGAAATTTTGAGGACAAACCGGAGCGGGTCTTATATGTCCACATCGATAGTAGGCTGTAATACTAGAAAGTATCATGGACTTCTTATTTGCCCTGTTGATGAATTGGGAGGTGACAGGTTTGTGCTTCTTTCTTCACTTGATGTGACAGTACTTAATCATGACAGCTCATTCAATATAGGAATCCGTAAATACAAAGGCGATTATTTCAGCCCTAAGGGGCATAAATACATTGAGGATTATGATACTGAGATAATTCCGGCTACCACTTACAGGGTTGGAGGGGTTATACTTAAGCAGGAAAGACTTTTTGTCCATTATGAAGAGCAGTTCCTTGTCAGGTACACTGTTCTTGAAGCCGGAGAACCGATGAAGCTTCAGATAAGGCCTGTACTGGCATTTCGTAATATACACCAGCTTACCCGTGCAAACATGAACGCCTATACTAAGGTGGATTTCGTAAACAACGGGATAAAGGCAAGACTTTATGAGGGGTTTCCCTGGGTTCATATGCAGCTTTCAGCAGTCGCTGAATTTGTACCTGTACCCGATTGGTATTACGGAGTTGAATATCCGGAGGAACAAAAAAGAGGATATGATTACTCAGAGGATCTGTTTGTTCCGGGTTTCTTTGAACTGGAAGCCAAAAAAGGTGATGAGATAATTTTCTCCGCTTCAACAAAGGAGGAAAAGCCATCCGGACTGAAGCAGAAGTTTGCAAAAACAGTGACAGGAAAGATCGCGAGGGACAGCTTCGTTGACTGTCTCAGAAATGCTGCTCAGCAGTTCATTGAAAGAAGAGGCGATACCACCAGCATAATTGCAGGATATCCATGGTACGGATCAAAAGGCAGGGATACGTTCGTGTCGCTGCCAGGACTATGCCTGGCACGTCAGAAGCTTTCATTATACACTGATATTCTCGATACCCAGGTCAGGAGACTCAGGAACGGACTCTTTCCGAAAGCTGGTACAAATTCTGCCAATTTTATTTACGGATCAGTTGACGGCTCCCTGTGGTTCTTCTGGGCACTGCAGAACTATTACAACAAAGGTGGAAAGGATGTATGGGAGCGGTATGGAGAGGCCGCAAAATCAATAATTGAAGCTTTCAGGAACGGGACATCGGGTTTGGTACGGATGAAAGAAAACGGACTCCTGTATGCCGATGCATCCGGAAGAGCTGTTACCTGGATGAATGCAATTGTTAACGGGCAGCCCGTTACACAGAGAAGAGGATATACAGTAGAGATAAACGCCTTATGGTACAATGCACTCTGTTTTTCGCTTGTAATGGCTAAAACCGCCAAAGACAAGAAGTACATAACGGAGTACGAAAATATCCCTTCCCTCATAAAGGAATCGTTCCTCAAAATGTTCTGGGATGAGAAGAAGGGATACCTTGCAGATTATGTGAATGATGAAGAGGGTGGTAATTATTTTGTGAGACCCAATATGGTAATAGCGGTTTCACTCCCTTTTACAATGCTCGAAAGCGATCAGATGAAGAAGGTGCTCGAAATAGCTGATAAGGAGCTTCTTACCCCTCGAGGACTGAGGACACTTT
>JBBIIS010000027.1:0-18761 GCA_037446375.1 Bacteroidota bacterium
TCTGCATTGTAAATCCTTTATCCCTCTTTTCATGGGTTTCGGATGCAATGTTCCTGCAATTATGGCCACACGGATAATAGAGAGCCGGCGCGACAGGCTTATCACTATGCTGATAACCCCTTTTATGTCGTGCAGTGCCAGGCTACCCGTATACATCCTGTTTATCAGCGCGTTTTTCGCGGCCAACCAGGGAACTGTGCTCTTCATCCTGTATCTGCTTGGCGCTCTGTTCGCAATAATAACGGCCCTTATCCTGAAAAAAGTCTTTTTTCGGCAGGAGGAGATCCCGTTTGTAATGGAGCTTCCTCCCTATCGGATCCCCACCATAAGAAGCTTTTCACGGCATATATGGTTCCGGACCGGTCTCTATCTGAAAAAGATCGGCGGGGTGATCCTTCTTGCTTCTGTAGTCGTATGGTTTCTGACAAATTTTCCCAGGAACATAAGTTATTCAAGAAATTATAACACTGAGATCTCAGCTGTTAACAAAGAGATTAAGGCTCTTCAAAAGCAAGGGCAGGGCGTTGATGAAATGAGACTTGAGCTCCGAAGACTTAACAAACAGAAGAAGAGTGAGGAGCAGGGTGGCTCTTTCATGGGAAGGATCGGTCACTTTATCGACCCTGTTATGAAACCACTCGGCTTCGACTGGCAGCTTAGTGTAAGTATCCTTTCAGGACTGGCGGCGAAGGAGGTTGTGGTGAGTACAATGGGGGTGCTTTTCCAGGCAGGAGAAAAAGAGGGTAAAAACTCGCTTGTGGAAAAAATACAATATCAGAAGAATTCACTTGGGCAGAAAGCCTTTACACCCCTGATAGCATTTTCCTTCATGCTTTTCATACTCACGTATTTCCCCTGTATTGGGGTTGTAGCTGCCATTAGAAGGGAATCGGGAAGCTGGAAATGGGCGGCCTTTGTAGTGGTCTACACAACAACTATAGCCTGGCTTCTTTCCTTTGCGGTATTTCAGATTGGAACTATTATAGGCTGACGACATTTATTTCTCTTTCTGAATGATCCTTCCGGTCTTTTTTTCCTTCAGGATGAGCTTCGTTCTTCCGTCGGGAAGTATCTCCTCTTTGACAAACAGATGATCCTTGTCGTATTCCCTCACACCCGATATAGGAGCCGCCTTTTCAAGACCTCTCCATACTTTAAGGTTGACGGGCTCCCATTTTTTTGTTTTTGCCGACCGGTAACAGGCATCCATTATCTCATTTACGATATAACCGTCATAAAAGCTCTCCATCGGATTCTTCTTGCCTTCAAATGAGCTGAACATATCGGCAAACATGTGGTTGTATCCCAGTTCCGTCACCTCATCTCCCACAGGGAAAAGCCATCCTTTCTCAGTCTCAGCCTTTTCGGCCACATACCCTTTTTTGCCTCCGGCCGTAAACATTTCAAAGCCTGTCCGCAGGAAATTATTTATCCAGATAGTACCGTCAGTCCCTGCAACCTCGTCGCGCAGGTCCATGCCTCCGCGGAACGTCCAGCTTACTTCAAACTGTCCGATAGCCCCGTTTTCATACCTTACCCAGCCCAGTGCATTATCCTCCGCCTCTATTGGTTTCACAAGAGTATCTGCTACACTTATGACCTCTACCGGCCTGATCTCCTTGCCTATATAATTGCGAGCGCTCTCTATGCAATGACAACCCATATCGAGCAGTACTCCACCTCCTGACAATTCGGATGTCCAGAACCAGTCGCTGTGAGGACCCGGATGTGTCTCCCTCGACCGAACCCATGTAACCTGACCCATTGCACCCTGCCTGACAGCAATAATTGCTTTCAGCGTTTTTGGCGTATATACAAGATCCTCAAGGTATCCATTGAAAACACCCGCTTTCTCAACGATATCAAGCATTTCAATTGCCTCTGCAGCATTCCGGCCAAGCGGTTTTGTACATAGTATTCCCTTTCCGGCTGATGCAGCGAGCTTTACCGCTTCAAGATGAAGGTTATTAGGTAGACCAATAACAACAAGCTCGACTTCAGGATCGTTAACTGCATCTTTAATCGAAGTTGTCCACCTGGGAATTCCATGCTTCTTTGCAAAGGCTTTCCCTCTGCCTTCATCTCGTGAATAGATAACCTGCACCCTGTCGCGGCTCCGAAGACCATGAAGTGAATGAGTATAGAAATCGCCGATGAAACCGGCTCCGAGCATTGCCACTTTTGTCATATCAAAGGAATGTTGATTGATTCAGAGATAAATATAAAAACAATTAATCTTTTTATTAAAACAAAATAGAAGGGTTCAGAATAAAATAATTTCAAGAACCAACACAGAGAGACACTGATAAGCAAGGTAGTAATACAGAGCAAACCTCTGTGACTCTTTGTGATTCTCCGGATTTCTTCCAGTAAGTTCTAAGTCCCCTGAACAAAAAAATATTGATGATTGTTTTGATTATTAAAAAAAGTATAATACTTTTGACCACGTGGTTAAACTATTTAGTTAATCTGATTGGTTAAACTTACTGGTTAAAATCATGACTGAAACAGATAGACAGACCGAGGAAAAAATATTTGATGCAGCTGCAGAAGTGTTCGTCGAAAAGGGCATGGATGGAGCTCGTATGCAGGATATAGCCGACAGGGCCATGATCAACAAATCGCTTCTCCATTATTATTACCGGACAAAGGACAAACTATTTGATGCAGTTTTCCAGAAGCTTGCAGGAAAGGTTTTTGCAAAATTTGCCCCTGTTTTCAGCGAAAACCTGACCCTTGAGGAGAAACTGAGATTCTTTTACAAGGAACATATTTCATTCATGAATGAGAACCCGAGGCTTCCGGCCTTCATCCTCAATGAAATTAACAGGAATCCCGATCTCATAAAAAGGATCCTGAAAAATATTGACTTCGAAAAGTTCTGGATAATGCTTGAGACCCAGCATAAGGCAGAGCTCGAAACGTATAATATTACCAGGGAGACCATTCCCCAGCTAATGTCAACAATCGCCGCGATAAGCGTATTTCCCTTTGCGGCGCGGGGAGTTCTGGAGACTATACTCGAAAATGCAGGAATGCAATTCGGCAGCTACATTGAAGAGAGAAAGGAGTTTGCGGCTGACTTTGTTATTGGCGCCCTCAGAAGCAGAATAAATAAAAAACAGTAACAGCATGAAAATAAAATTTCCACTTATTGTAATATTGACGGTATTGACACAGGGATTACTCTTTTCCCAGAAAATACTTACCCTAAAAGAGTGTTATGATCTGGCATTTGCGAAAAGTTCACTGGCTGGTGAAGCAGACGCTTATTCGGACATATCAGGTCTAAATGATGAGAATCTTAAAAAGGGATGGCTTCCGTCACTCGATGCAAATGCAAATGCCCTCTATAATTCGAATGTTGTAGATTTCTCAAAGACGCTCGGTTCAATCCCCGGCATGTCGAAGCTTCTGACTCCTATGCCTCACGACCAGTATAAGGTGACCCTCGATATCAATCAGGTCATATATGACGGCGGTACCATTAAAAGCGGAAGGGCAATTGAAAAAGCCGACCAGAATATAAACAGGAAGCAGACCGAAAGCGATATGTACAAGCTTCGCGACCAGGTAAACGCGTACTACTTCAATATAATGCTTATCAGGAAACAGAAAGAGCTGCTGGCAAATTATCTCGACCTTATAAAGAAACGAATCGCTTCAATTGAGTCTGCAATGAAAAATGGGGTCATTATCAGATCTGATGCAGATATTCTTATTTCAGAAAAGGTTAAGACAGAGCAGCAGCTGACAGAGAATGAACTTCGGGGTAAATCTCTTATGAAGAACCTGTCGGACCTTACGGGCACAAATATTGACAATGCGGTTGATTTTGTACTGCCGGATCAGGGGGAAGATCTGAAGACCGGAATTTTGCGCCCCGAACTTCAGCTTTATGATCTCAAAAAGGAGAAACTATCGGCGGGACTTCAGTTGGAACAGAGCAAAAGACTGCCGAAAGCCTTTGGCTATGCAACGCTTGGTTACGGAAAGCCTCCGGGTCAGAATTTCTTTCAGGACAGTTTCGGTCCATATTATGTTGTCGGAGCCGGGATTAAGTGGAATATCTTCGACTGGAATACTGTTAAAAACAGGAAAGAGGCAATAATGATCCAGCAGGGAATTATTGATAACCGGAAGAAAGATCTCACTGATAATCTTAACAGACAGCTTGAAGCTAAAAGCGCTGATATATCAAGTCTGGAGGCATTAACAGGATCAGATGCCGAGCTTATAGCAATAAGGAAAAGAATTACGGCTTCTTCAGAATCACAATATCAGAACGGAGTCATTACGGCAAATGAATACCTGAATCAGCTGAATGCCGAGCAGCAGGCACTTATAAACTTTGAGATTCATAAAATCAATCTTGCCCTTGCAAAGGTTGAATATCTTAACATAAGCGGAAACGACATACATTAGAAACAAACCCTTCGTACTATTCGTGAAAACCTTAGTGATACTGATAACTATGTTATACTTCAGAATTTTGCCGGAAAATGAATTCTTTTCAAAATATTTTCCCCAAAGGGAGGACCGGGAGTTAAGTCGCAGCATATTATGCCTGGATAGCGAAGGAGCAGATTGCAGGGCAGCCTCCGCAGCAGTCAGGCCTGTCCTCGAAAATTGCCAACCGGACAGTTTCTTGTCGCCCCTGCCGGGTGAAGGCTGGGATGGGGTCTTTATCTTTCAAAATAAAAATATGAATTAACATCTAATATTATTATAAAAAATTACATAGCTACCATATATACAGTGGGAGCCGATGTCAAAAAAAAAGAAAATAAAGAAAAGAACAGATATGAAAACAACTACATTATTGGTCCTTTCGATACTGTTGCTGGCAGGCTGCAAAAGCAAAAATCAGGTAGCTGATGCCTTTGGCAATTTTGAGGCTACTGAAGTTATAGTTTCTGCAGAGACCAGCGGACGCATTGTTAAGATGAAAGTAGACGAGGGGTCTGCTCTTGAAAAAGGTTCGGAAATTGCAGTAATAGATACAGTGATAATGACCCTTCAGAAGGCCGAGCTTGACGCGACAATCAAAAGCGTTCATACCAGGCTTGCATCTACCCTTGCACAGAATGATATCCTGCAGCAGCAGATAACCAATCTTGGCGTCGATCTTAAAAGGATTGAGAATATGCTGAAGGATGATGCGGCAACAAAGAAACAGTTTGATGACCTTTCGGGTCAGATCGAAGTTCTGAAGAAGCAGGTTGCGGCAAACAACACCCAGAAAGCTTCTATTACTGCAGAGATAGAAATCTATCAATCCAGGAAGGCGACACTTGCCGAACAGATATCGCGAAGCACTGTAAAGAGCCCGCTAAAGGGAACCGTAATTGAAAAATACGCCGAGGAGGGTGAGATCACTTCTGCAGGCAAGCCACTTGTGAAGATAGCCGACCTTTCCGAAATAAAGCTAAAAGTATATGTCAGCGGCGGACAGCTCGGCAAGGTAAAGATCGGAGATGAATGTACTGTAAGGGCAGATGACGGTAAGAAGGGATATTTCAGCATCAATGGAAGGATAAGCAAGATATCCGACAAGGCGGAATTTACACCAAAGATAATCCAGACAAAGGAGGAGAGAGTTGTACTTGTTTATGAGGTAACTATCCTTGTACCAAATGATGGTACATTTAAAGCCGGAATGCCCGGAGAAGCAATTTTTACTGCCTCAAAATAGTCAGAATGCGGCACATTATAGAATCGGCCGGCCTCTCGAAGAGTTTCGGAACAACCCGGGCTCTCAGCGATATATCATTCACCGTTGATGAATCGGAGATATTCGGGCTGATCGGGCCCGATGGAGCAGGTAAGACAACTCTTTTCAGGATCATAACAACACTGCTGCTCCCCGACGCCGGTACAATTAACGTACTTGGAATGGATGGTGTCACATCATTCAGGGAGCTAAGGAAGGAGATCGGATATATGCCCGGCAGATTCAGTCTCTACCAGGACCTGTCTGTAGAGGAGAATCTCAGGTTCTATGCAACAGTATTCGGAACTACTGTTGAAGAGAATTATGATCTTATAGCGGATATCTATTCCCATATTGAGCCATTCAAAAAGAGGCTGGCGGGAAAATTATCGGGAGGAATGAAGCAGAAGCTTGCACTTTCGTGTGCATTAATCCATAAGCCGCGTCTGCTGGTTCTTGATGAACCGACAACTGGCGTTGATGCAGTCTCACGGGTCGAGTTCTGGGAGATGCTTAAGAAGCTTAAAAAGCATAACATCACAATTCTTGTATCGACGCCATATATGGATGAAGCTATGAGATGCGACAGGGTTGCCCTGATCCAGCAGGGGAAAATCATGTCCATCGACAGGCCTGAAGTGATCAGAGGCCAATTCATGGGAAAGCTTTACACCATAAGGACCAGGGAAAAATACAGGCTTATACTTGCACTCAGAGAATTCCCTGAAACCCTTTCAGCATACCCCTTCGGTGATTCACTTCATGTGACATTCAGGAATGATGTCTTTGGCAAATCCCTGTCGGAACTTCTGAAAAAGGAGGGTATTGACGACGCTGTAATAGAGGAGACCTCGGCTGGCATTGAGGACAGGTTTCTGCAGCTGATGGGCAAAAATGAAGAAGACAAAAGATAAAAGAAGAAGAACTGACGCAGAGAGACACCGGGGAGCACAGAGAACCACAGAGTCCGGAACCTTAGATTCAAATCCCCTCCCGGGAATGGCGAAGGGCTGGGTTTTTAGAAAGGACAGGTATGAATGAGACAGTAATAACAGTTAAGAATCTTGTAAAGAAGTTCGGGGACTTCGTTGCAAACGACAACCTGAACTTCGAGGTCTACAAGGGTGAGATCTTCGGATTCCTGGGAGCAAACGGAGCCGGGAAAACTACTGCATTACGGATACTCTCAGGACTCTCGACTCCTACTTCAGGCGAGGTGCATGTCGCAGGCTATGATGCCTTTCACCAGCCCGAAATGATTAAGAAACAGATCGGTTATATGTGCCAGAAATTCTCCCTCTACGAGGACCTGACAGTGAAGGAGAATATTGTTCTTTATGGCGGTATCTATGGAATGAGGACGGGCCTGATAAGGGAGAGGGAATCTGAGTTTGAAAACCGTATTATTGCCGATCTGCCTCTCGGTCTCAGACAGAAGCTGGCTTTTGCGATAGCTGTCCTTCATCAGCCAAGTATAGTATTCCTCGATGAGCCGACAGGCGGTGTCGATCCAATAACACGACGACAATTCTGGGAGATGATATATGAGACCGCATCACGGGGTATTACAGTTTTTGTTACGACCCATTACATGGATGAAGCAGAATATTGCGACAGGATCTCCATAATGAATGAAGGAAGGATAGTGGCACTAGATACACCCGCGAACCTTAAAAAGCAATACGCTGCCGGATCTGTTGAAGAGGTCTTTATTAAAATTGCCAGACCCGAAGCCCGGGTAAATGAAAATTCAAATCTGTCCAATAACTAGAGTATGAAAAGGTTTATAGGATTTGTAAAAAAGGAGTTCCTGCATATTTTCAGGGATTTCAGGACACTTATAATCCTTTTCGGCATTCCTGTAGCCCAGATCCTGATCTTTGGGTTTGCGGTAAGCACAGATGTAAAAAATGCAGGTGTTGCATTTCTTGACCTCTCAAAAGATGAGTTGACCCAGAAGCTTACTCAGAAAATCATATCATCAGGTTTCTTTAAGGAGAATGCTGTTCTTATGAACTATAATGAGATTGATGGCCTTTTCAGAAAAGGAAAAACAAGGGAGGTCATAATCTTTGAAAAGGATTTCAGCAAAAGGCTTCTAAAAGAGGGAAAGGCAAATATAAATATCATTGCCGACGGATCAGAACCAAATACGGCGACCCTCGTAACCAATTATACACTGGCGATAGTGAGTGACTTCAACATGGGGCTTGCAAAGGGGCTGAAGTCATCTGCACCTGTTGTCCAGCCGGAAGTGAAGATGTTCTATAATCCGAATCTCAAGAGCCATTTCATGTTTGTTCCTGGAGTCATTACACTTATCCTCATACTGATCTGTGCCCTTATGACATCAGTCACAATAACAAGGGAAAAAGAGTTCGGAACAATGGAGGTCCTTCTTGTTTCTCCCCTGAAACCCGTTCAGATTATTCTCGGGAAAGTCACTCCGTATTTTCTTCTCAGCTTCATAAATGTTATTCTTATTCTGATAATGTCGTGGATCGTCTTCGGACTTCCTGTAAAAGGCAGTATCATTCTGCTACTTCTCGAATCGATGCTTTATATTCTGATGAGCCTCTCCCTCGGGATCCTTATCTCAACATTGTCAAAGACAATGCAGCAGGCCATATTCATTTCTCTGATAGGCCTGATGCTTCCGACAATCCTGTTATCGGGCTTCATCTTTCCGATAGAGAATATGCCAAAGATCTACGACTATATTAGCTCAGTTGTCCCTCCAAGGTATTTTATAATAATCATAAAGAATATTATGATAAAGGGAACCGGATTCCTTTATGTATGGAAAGAGACCCTGATACTATTCATGATGACCATGCTCTTCATTGGTATAAGCATCAGGAAATTCAAGATCAGACTGTAATAAGATTCATCAGAAAAATCATGAGAATTATTTTATACCTCATAAGGAAAGAGTTCCTCCAGATCTTCAGAAACAAATTTATCTCGAAGGCGATATTCGCCGTGCCCCTTGTACAGCTTCTTGTGCTTGTTCCCGCTGTTACATTTGAGATCAAGAATATCGATCTGTGTGTGGTTGACAAGGACATGACGCCTGAATCGAGGAGCCTTGTTACCAGGCTTCAGGGCTCAGAGTTCTTCAAGGTCAGATTTTCGACTTTCTCGGTAGAGGAGGCAAACAACCTGCTTCATAGGAATGCATGCACAATGATACTGGATATACCGGTGGGGTTCGGGAAGGATCTCGGTACGGACAAGCCGGGTAAACTTATGGTCTCTATAAACGCCATCAATGCCTCAACCGCTCAGTTGTCATGGGCCTATTTCAACGGTGTAATTCGTGATTACAACACAGATCTTCTTAGTGAGAAAGGATCAGGAGCCACCCTATCCGCAGTGCCCCAGATTAATATAACAAACAGATACTGGTACAACGAAGATCTGAATTATCATTTTTATATGCTTCCCGGAATTCTGGTAATACTTGTGACAGCGATCGGTTTCCTGCTTGCCGGACTGAATATGGTACGTGAAAAGGAGATTGGAACTATTGAGCAGATAAATGTCACACCTGTAAGGAAATCACAGTTCATTATTGCCAAGATGGTCCCATTCCTGATAATAGGCCTTATCGATCTTAGTATAGGCCTTTTGCTTGGAAAGATCATTTTCGGTATACCGTTTGAAGGGAACATAATGCTCCTCTTCCTTGGATCTTCGATCTTCCTTATCGCTGTGCTGGGTCTCGCCCTTTTCATATCGACATTCTCCGGAACCCAGCAGCAGTATATGTTTGTTGCCTTCTTCTTCATGATAGTGTTTATTCTTATGAGCGGGATATTTACCCCTTACGAAAGCATGCCAGTGTGGGCGCAGAAGTTCGATATGGTTAATCCTGTTTACTACCTGATACGTATAAACAGGATGGTTATCCTGAAAGGCTCTACAATACGGGACATCAGCACAGAATTATATTCCCTTTCCCTGATAGCGATCTTCTTTACCGGATTTGCGGTGAGACGATACCGCAAAACAGCGTGACATATTTTATATATTTGCAGGATAAACACTGCTGATGTCGGATATCATCAAATTACTTCCTGATTCTGTTGCCAACCAGATAGCTGCGGGCGAAGTAATACAGCGGCCTGCTTCTGTTGTGAAGGAGCTTATCGAGAATTCTGTGGATTCCGGCGCAGGAAACATCAAGGTACTTATAAGGGACGCCGGTAAGACACTAATCCAGGTAACTGACGACGGATCAGGTATGTCTGAGACTGACGCGCGACTGGCTTTTGAGAGGCACGCGACATCGAAGATAACCCAGGCAAGCGATCTTTTCGCAATTACAACAAAGGGATTTCGCGGTGAGGCCCTTGCATCAATTGCTGCGGTTGCCATGGTTGAACTGCGAACGCGCAGGAGCGTTGATGAAGCCGGGACCCTTGTTGTTATAAGCGGGTCGAGGGTTGAAAAGCAGGAGATATGCAGCTGCCCGTCAGGATCGAGCTTCTCTGTAAAAAATCTTTTCTACAATATCCCGGCAAGAAGAAAATTCCTGAAGTCGGACAACACCGAAATCAGACATATAATAAATGAATTTCAGAAGGTTGTCCTTTCTCATCACCAGATAAGATTCTCATTGTACCACAACGATACGGAGATTTACAATCTTCCCGAAAGCAATGCAAGACAAAGAATTGTAGCCGTATTCGGGAAACAGATCAACCAGGATCTTGTAAGCCTTGATACCGAGACGAGCCTTATCAAAATATCCGGTTTTGCCGGCAAGCCGGAAAACGCAAGGAGGACATTCGGGGAACAGTTCTTTTTCGTCAATAGCCGCTATATGAAACATCCGTATTTCCATAAAGCGGTGATGGAAGCTTACCAGAACATTCTGCCTCCCGACGCAGTTCCCTCGTACTTTATCTTCACCCAGGTCGATCCGGGGAAAATCGATATAAACATACACCCCACAAAGACAGAGATCAAGTTTGAGGATGAACGGGCGATCTGGCAGATCCTGATGGCTTCGGTAAAGGAGGCGCTGGGCAGGTTCAATATCGTTCCCTCGCTCGACTTTGAGAATGAAGCTCTTGTAGATATTCCGTTAATAGACAAATCACGTGAGATTCCAGATCCGCCCCGCATAGAAGTGAATACTGATTATAACCCTTTCTCCTCAGACGAGAGAGGCAGGAAAGAAAATATAATCGAGAGGTTTGAAAGGGCACGTAGCTCAGACTGGGACAAGCTCTATGCCTCATCATCCGGAAAAACCCAGGCACCTGATGAAAGCGGGAAATATCAGGACTCTCAGAGGAAGATATTTCAGATAAAAAACAAATATATTGTATGCCCCGTCATTTCGGGATTAATGGTCATCGACCAGAAAAGAGCACACGAAAGGATCCTTTTTGAGCGCTATCTCAATAATCTCAACAACAACAGCCAGTCGACCCAGAAGACTCTTTTCCCTGAAACTGTCGAGCTAAATCCGGCCGATATGTATGTACTGAAGGAGATAGAGAACGATCTGCGCCTTCTGGGCATGGACATACGAGATCTTGGGAATAATGTCGTTTCAATAAACAGCATACCTTCCGGTTCGGATGCTGCTGACATCAAAGAGCTGCTTGGCATTTTTCTTGGGGAATTCAAGAGCAGGCAGGCAGATCCTTCTGAAGGCATTAAGGAAAAAGTAGCCTCAGCGCTGGCAAGAGCTTCAGCTATTCCCTACGGGAAAGCATTGGTCCGCAGCGAGATGGAAGATCTATTTGATACGCTTTTTGCATGTTCTGCTCCAAACTATTCCCCTTCGGGAAAACCGGTCATACAGATAATTGCTCTTGAGGAACTTGATAAAAGATTTAAATAAACCTGATGACATTCTGTCTGATACAAGATGAAATTATATTTTTGGCGCGACAATTGTTAGAGAAAAAAATTAAAAAAAGACGAATGAACGGATATTCCAGAGGGTTTTTCGGAACACCAACAGTAGTTAAGAACATTATTTACATAAATGTTATTATGTTCCTTGCCAGCCTTGCTGCAGATCAGGTTTATCATATTGATCTGACAAGGGTGCTGGGGATGTACTTTGTGAAATCCGATCAGTTTCACCCCTACCAGCTGCTTACCCATATGTTCATGCATGGCAGCATTACCCATATTCTCTTCAACATGCTGGGACTCTTTTTTCTGGGCCAGTTTCTTGAGCAGGTATGGGGACCAAAGCGTTTTTTGGTTTATTATCTTATAACCGGAATCGGTGCAATACTGATCAATGAATCTGTTTTGGCAATACAATATTACAGGGTCATGAGTCACATCTCCCCTGATGTTGTACAGGAAGTACTTGATAATGGTCTAAAGTATACACTCGATCATAAAGCATATGTTGATCCTCTGGCAGGCGAACTGCAGTCTCTGCTCTATACCCCGACTGTGGGAGCTTCGGGTGCAATATTCGGGGTGCTTCTGGCAATAGGAGTACTTTTCCCGAATATGCAGCTCATGATATTTCCTCTGCCAATTCCCATCAAGGCAAAATTTTTTGTTGCCGGCTACGCAGCTGTAGAGCTGTTTCTCGCTGTTAGTCAGCCGGGAAGCTCAATAGCGCATGCCGCCCACCTTGGTGGAATGATATTTGGATACATTCTCATAAGATACTGGAGGAAAACCACTAAGACGCTTTATTGATGGGTATCTGGGAGGACATAAAGACAACATTCAGAAAAGGAAACAGCCTTACCAGGCTAATATATGTTAACGTAGGTCTGTTCCTTATTATCTCAATAATTGGGATAATAGGATACCTTATCGTTGATCCGGAAATTTCGAACCAGACTATAAGGTTTCTGTCAGTCCCATCATCGCTGAATACACTTCTGATTAAGCCCTGGACCCTTATTACCTATATGTTCACGCATAAGGAATTGCTCCATATCCTTGTCAACATGCTATGGCTCTACTGGTTCGGAATGATCTTCCTTGAATATTTCGATCAGAAGAAGCTTGTGGCGGTATATATTCTCGGAGGGTTGGCGGGTGCAATTACGTACGTGGCATCCTATAACATTTTTCCTGCCTTTTCAACAGTTGTTGAAGACTCAATACCTTTGCTTGGAGCAAGTGCATCAGTAATGGCGATTGTAATTGCAATAGCAGCATACGTTCCGGATTATACAGTTTCCCTTTTCCTCTTCGGAAGGGTAAAAATAAAATATATAGCCATAGTGATCTTTATTCTCACTTCCGTACTTGATTTCTCAGTTAATTCGGGAGGAAAGCTTGCCCATATAGGGGGAGCCATGTTCGGCTACATCTTTACAATTGCTTACAGGCAGGGACATGATATAAGCCGGTGGTTCAACAGGCTAGTTGATTCAATAGTAACATTATTCAGGCCAACGAAAAAGATGAAGGTTACTTACAGGAAGAGCGCCGATGAATACGAGTACAACAAGATGAAAGCGGAGCATCAGGAACAAATAAACAAGATACTTGAAAAGATTTCCAAGGGCGGATACGACAGCCTTACGAGGGAAGAGAAGGAGACTCTTTTCAGGGAGAGCCAGAAGAAAAATTAAAGACAAATTGGCTGCAGAAAAACTTCAAAAGCTCAGGAAGATACTTTACAGGATAATTCTCGTCCTCAATATTATCTTTGTTGTTTCATTACTTATCGCTTACCTGTCGGTAAGCATAAATCCCGAAGATTTTGCCCTGCCTGCATTTTTCGGACTTGCCTATCCCTATCTTCTGCTTATTAATATAATTATTGCGGTTATCTGGGCCGTTAACCTCAGGTACGAGGCACTCATTTCCGTAGTTGTAATTGCAATCGGCTTTACCCATTTCTCTAATTATATCAAGTTAATAAAGCCATCGGGATCCAAAGCAGGAACATTTAAGGTGATAAGCTATAATATAAGGCTTTTCAATTACTTTGAAGGCAAGGGCCAGGGTGACACCGAGAAAAAGATTCTTGCTCTCATGAAAGCCCAGCAGCCTGATATCCTGTGTATTCAGGAATTGTTCCTTAACGGGGACGCGACCGAAAAGGACCTTGAGATAAAAAAGGCGCTTGGAGGAAAATATAATTCACATATAAAGCTTTTCGGCAGAGGCAGAAATAAGTTTTACGGCATAGCTACTTATACCAGATTCCCAATAGTTGGTAAAGGTGAGATTGTCCATCCCGGTTCCTCAAGTCTTTCCATCTACACCGATCTTGTTATAGGAAACGATACTTTCAGGCTATTCAACAACCACTTGCAGTCATTCAGGCTGCAACGGCTTGAGACTTCTTTCGTGGAAGAGCTTGTGGATTCTGAAGATAAACAGACATTGAACGAAATAAAAACTGTATCGAGAAGCCTCACAGAAGGTTTCAAAAGACGTGCCTTACAGGCACAGGTTGTGAAGAATTTTATAAACCGCTCTCCACATCCGGTAATTGTTGCAGGTGATTTCAACGATACTCCTGTTTCATACTCCTACCGAAAGATACGCAAGGGGCTCAACGATTCATTTGTTGAGTCGGGATACGGTGCGGGGTTTACTTATAATGGTAATTATCCGCCAAACAGGATCGATTATATCCTGTATGGGAATGACCTTTTAAGTACTAAATTTTTAATCCTCAGGGTTAAGTATTCCGATCATTATCCGATAATTGCCTGGCTCAGAAAGGCTGACTGAACGGAAGCTTTTTAAGATCGACATTACCCCCTGAGATTATAAGCCCTATCCTCTTCCCGCTGAAATGTCCGGGATTCTCCATTATTACCGCAAGTACTGTCGCGGATGAAGGTTCAACAATTATCTTCATCCTTTCCCAGATAAGCTGCATTGCTTCTGAAATGGATTTTTCACTCACAGTAAATATTGCATCAACGTTATTTTTTATTATATAAAATGTTCTTTCGCTCAGTGAGGTAAGTAATCCGTCAGCTATTGTTTTCGGGTTAAGCGACGGGACAATTTTCCCAGATACAAATGACTGATATGCATCATTTGCATTGACCGGTTCTGCACCGTAGACTTTTATTCCGGGCAATAAACCCTTTGAGGCGATCACTGTTCCGCTCATCAGTCCGCCTCCTCCTATTGGAGCGATTATTATTTCAAGGGCCTGCTTTTCGCCCAGCAATTCCAGGGCTGCAGTTCCCTGTCCGCATATCACATTTACATTGTCGTAGGCATGTATAAGAACAGCTCCTGTTTTTTCAATTATCTCCTGTGTTGTCCGTTCACGGGCCGCGAGTGTCGGCTTGCAGAAGGTGATCTCAGCACCATAGCCTGCCACTGCATTTTTCTTAACATCCGGTGCATTTTCCGGCATAACAATGTATGCCTTTACCCCTGCCGTTATAGCAGCAAGAGTAAGTGCAGCGGCATGATTACCAGATGAGTGTGTTATTACTCCTCTCTCTTTTTCCTCATCAGAGAGCTGCATCACTGCATTTGTTGCGCCCCGGAACTTGAAAGCCCCTACTTTCTGGAAGTTCTCGCATTTAAAGAAGATCTCGGCGTTAAACATCCGGTTTATCTGAGAGGAACTCAGCACGGGAGTCCAGTGAATATATGGCCTGATCCTGCCATGAGCGTTCTGAATATCCGTTATACTGGGAATAAGCATAATTTATTTTTTCTGGTATGATAAAGATAAGAACAATAAATTCAGATTATTTCGCCATTCTTTCCGCTGTTTGATATTATACTTTGTTATGTTTATAATACTCTGATTGATTATAACACCTAACGAAATACATTTGCTATTTTTACTTAAACAAAAAATGATGTATTCAATTAATAAAAATCTTATCGAGGAGGCCTGGGAAAAAAGATCCATGCTTAGTGATCCTGTTGTCCAGACTGAAATAATTCAAACTATTGAACTTCTTGATAAAGGGCACATAAGGGTTGCTGAACCGCTAGAAAGTGGTTGGGCCGTTAATCAATGGATAAAAAAGGCCGTCATACTTTATTTCCCGATAAGGAAGATGGAAACAATTGAATTGGGACCTCTTGAGTTTCACGACAAAATTCCTCTAAAGCATAATTACAAATCGCTGGGCGTAAGGGTAGTTCCTCACGCTGTAGCCAGATATGGTTCCTACCTTGCAAGCGGTGTCATAATGATGCCATCATATGTAAATATCGGGGCTTACGTCGACGAGGGTACAATGGTAGATACCTGGGCCACCGTGGGTTCCTGTGCGCAGGTGGGAAAGAATGTTCATCTGAGCGGAGGAGTCGGCATAGGAGGTGTTCTGGAACCCGTACAGGCTGCCCCCGTCATAATTGAGGATAACTGTTTCATCGGTTCCAGATGTATTATTGTTGAGGGAGCTCACATAGGCAGGGAGGCTGTCCTTGGCGCCAATGTTGTAATTACTAACAGCACCAAAATAATAGATGTTTCGGGTGGCGAGAAAAAGGAATACAGGGGCTATGTACCCCCCAGGTCGGTGGTCATTCCGGGTTCATACTCAAAGAAATTCCCTGCGGGTGAATTTAATGTCCCCTGCGCTCTTATTATTGGCACAAGGAAAGAATCGACGGATACAAAAACTTCGCTCAACGAAGCTTTGAGGGAATATGAGATACCTGTTTAACCCGGGGCAGTTATGTCACAATTATCGGCTGTTATTATTACATACAACGAGGAGGAGTATATCAGGAATTGTCTGACCTCCCTTACTGGCATAGCCGATGAGATAATAGTAGTTGATTCATTTTCAACAGATACAACAGAAGATATCTGCAAATCATTCCATGTGAAGTTTATCAGGCATCCTTTTGAAGGGTATATTGAACAGAAGAACTTTGCACTTACTCTCGCCTCGAATAAATGGATCCTCTCACTCGATGCAGACGAGGCATTGAGTGAAGAGCTCAGAAGATCAATACTAAGCATTAAGGATGATCTCCGTTATGACGGCTATATCTTTAACCGCAGAAATAACTATTGCGGAAAATGGCTCAGGTTTTCGGGGTGGTATCCCGACAGGCACATGAGGATGTTCCGTTCAGATTGCGGTGAGTGGAGCGGATTGAATCCGCATGATAAATTCAGGCTAAAAAAGGGCTCGCGGGGTAAAAGATTAAACGGCGACCTTCTTCACTGGAACCACAGATCCTATAAGGAGCATCTTCAGAAGATGGAAAAATTTTCATCAATTGCTGCTTCATCATATCTGAATGCAGGAAGAAGATCCGGAATATTCTCGGCTGAGCTGCATTCTGCGTGGAGCTTTTTCAGTTCATTCATCATGCGTGGCGGTTTCATGGATGGATACAATGGGTATAAAGTATGCACAATAGGTTCTTACGGATGCTATCTGAAATATAAAAAGCTCAGGAGGCTTCTGAAGGAAAAGAAAAAGTAAAAGGATTTATAATGATTACTCTTGAAGAAGACCTTCGCAACTCGTTAAAAGCCCTGAAGGAGGGCAAGGTGATCCTTTACCCTACTGATACGGTATGGGGAATTGGCTGTGATTCTGCAAATGCTGCGGCGGTAGCCAGGATCTTCAGCATTAAGGGCCGACGAGAAAGCAAAAGCCTTATTGTGCTTGTCGACAGTGAATTCATGCTTGAGAGATATGTAAGGGAGGTGCCCGATGCCGCTTCACAGATCATATCGGTTAGCGACGGGCCTCTGACAATAATTTATCCGGCCGGTAAAAACCTTGCAGCCGGGGTAACAGCCGAAGATGGGAGCGTCGGAATACGGTTAACTGCCGATCCCTTCTGCTCCGAGCTGATCGGCAGGTTAAGAAGGCCAATAGTCTCAACTTCAGCAAATATAAGCGGGGAGCCTGCACCTTCAAATTTTGATGAGATCAATAAAGCCCTTATTGAATCCGTGGATTATACTGCCTGGCATAAAAGAGAAGACCGGCATAAGCATAGCGCCTCGCCGGTCATCAAAATCGAACTTAATGGTCAAATAAAAATAATAAGGAAGTAATCTATTTTGATCTTACATGGCCCGATCCGGATGTTCTGACATCGAGTCTCGGGCTCCCGGAATACCAAACATTTCCGCTACCAGATACCGAAGCCCTAAGATTATCTGAAACATTGCAGCTGCAGTTTCCGCTGCCAGATATCCTTACCTCAAGATCAGCCATCTTTACATTGTCCCCCTTAAAGTTTCCTGAACCAGAGATGCTGAAATCACCCTTCTTTACTTCGCCATTGCCGTTAAGCACTATATCGCCCGAACCTGAAATACCACCGCTCAGCTCTGTAGCATTAATATCATTCACAAGGATCTTTCCGCTTCCGCTTACATTAAGGTTCAGGCTTTCTGCTCTGACCGGGTCTTCAATTTCAGCCTTACCTGAACCCGAAACACCAAGCCCCTTCAGCGAAGGCATTGTAATATAGACATCAGCACGCCGGTTATTGAAACTGAAAAAGTTATGATTCTCTGTCCTGATAATCAGCTTTCCGTTTTTAACAACAGTCTCAATAGTCTGCAGATAGTCCTTGTCCCCTTCAAGAACTACACTGAATGTTGAACCCAGTCTGATATGCAGATTCCCTGCAATACCAAAACCGACCTCACTGAAGTCCGTTACGTTTCTTGTTTCTTTTCCTGACTGCCCCTTTGAGTAGCATGCTGTCATCATGGCGACAGCAATTACCAGCAATGATGATTTTACGAGTTGTTTCATTTTATACAGATTAAGGTTTGGTTCTTTTTTTGTTAAAGACGGATCAGTTTCAGAAACGTTGCAAAAGATGGTGAATTATTTATTCAGATTTTTACAACCTTCAAAGCAAAAGTCAGCCTCTTTTTATCACGGATTGGCCGGAGGTATATAAAGAGTAGCCCGTGGAGAGAAGGGGAAGGATTGACTTCGCTGAGCTCACCCTCATGGCGGGTTCGGTTTACGGAGAGGTACCCTTTAGGCCGGAAAGATGAGTTCGTGAATTTCAGTTCAGATCTAACAGGCCGTCTGGTATGGTCATTGTGATAATTTTCTTATCCTTGTCGATGCCAACAATGAGGTCTTCATGAAGAGGCAGGAGTATCTCATTG
>JBBIIS010000027.1:18771-25824 GCA_037446375.1 Bacteroidota bacterium
CTGAAACTCTCAGAATGAACTGTCCCGGATTTGATATAAGTTCCTCAACTATGCCGATTCTTTCTTCCCTTTCCGAGAGCACCATGAATCCGGCCAGGTCTCCGGTTTCTGAGGCATCTGTCAGATCTGTTGCGGCAGATGCTATAAGAACATTGCATCCGGTAAATTCCCTGACTTTTCCGGATGAATCATAATCTTCAAATTTCATCCTGATGGAGCCGTCGGGAAACTGTTCCAGATATTCAATAAAAAACGGAACTGGTCTTCCGTCTATTTCAAGGAAGACCGGTTCCGTATCGGGTATTTTTCCAGAAAAGTTCCTTTCGGTTCTTACTGTAACGGCACCTTCAAAGCCGTTGATCTTTGTTATTTTGCCCAGTAATATGGTATTAGTGCGAGCCATCTGGTCGCCGTTCCATATCAGCTTAAACCTGCTCCGGAGCTGTTTCTTCCGGAGTTGCTTCCGGAGCTGCGGAATCTACTGGTGCATCCTCAGCAGGAGTTTCCTCTGCCACTGGTGATTCGGCTTCAGCAGCTTTTGCTGCGAGCTGGGCATTCTTTTTTATTAGATCCTCGGCGCGCTTATCATTGATCTTTTTCTCAGCCTCAACGCGTTTCACTTTGCCTTCGTCAACAGCTTTTTCGAGCTTTGATTTCTTGGAATCAATTTTCTCTTCCTGCTGCTTCATCCACTCATTGAAACGTCTTTCGGCTTCGGCTTCATCAAAAGCACCTTTTTTAACACCTTCGAGAAGATGTTTTTTGATAAGAACTCCCTTGTAAGATAAGATAGCCCTGCATGTGTCTGTAGGTTGTGCGCCATTCTGCAGCCAACCCAGTGTCTTATTGAAATCAAGTTCAATAGTGGCCGGGTCAGTGACCGGGTTATAAGTACCGATCCTTTCAATATATCTGCCATCACGTGGCGACTTGCTATCTGCTACCACGATGTGGTAGTAGGCCAGTTTCTTACGGCCTTTCCTAGCTAATCTGATTTTAACTGCCATTAATTTTTACGCTTTAATATAAACCTACTTAAAAAATTTGTGGGTGCAAAGATAAGAGAACTTTTGATAAAAAACTCGTATTGAATAAAAAAACGGCAGTCAATAAGGCTGCCGTTCTATTTTCATGTCGTGATTTAATACCCTGGGTTCTGCTGTGCTTTAAGTGCCGGGTTTGATCCAAGGTCCCTTGCAGGGATCGGCATCACAAGCTTATCATCATCCCACGAAAAACCGCTGAAGGATGCATGGGTCCTCCGTATATCATGAATCTTAAATCCTTCAAAAGCCAGCTCAAGCCTTCTTTCATAAAGGATGGTATCGAGAGTTGCAGTGCCGGGGGCTAGAGGTGTCAGTCCAGCCCTTGTATGAATTGTATTGTAATCATCGGTGGGTGTTGCTCCGATGCTGGTTCCGAGTCTTACGTTACACTCCGCCCTGATAAGGTACATTTCTGCAAGCCTGATTAGGTTAACAACGCCATATGCATTATTCCACTTGCCGCAGAAAATGTTCCCGCTGTATTCGAAGAACAGATCCCTCCTTTGATCACCGGCCGGGTAAAGATCGAGATGACCAGGCAGAATCTCAATGTCTCCATCCCTTCCGCCATAATTCGGAACGGAGAAATACTCGGTCATTGCACTGAAACGGTCCTGCGTTGTGATCTGCGTTGCGAAGATATCCTCCGCTGTGTTGTTATCATTATTGAATACTGCCGAATAGGTACTCATAAGAGAGTAATATCCTGAAGATATCACGGTATCAGAAGCAGATCTTGCATTTGCATAATCGCCCATTTGCAGATAAACCCTTGCCAGAAGAGCGTTTGCCGTTCCGCTGGAGGCGTAAACGGAATTATCCTCCGGAAGCTTAGTGACAGCAGTCGTCAGGTCAGACAATACCTGGGCATAGACCTCAGCAACAGTACTTCTTCCTACAAAGGAGGAAGAATTTATTTCAACCGTTGGAATCAGCACAATAGGAACACCAAATTGGGAATTTGTGCCGCTGAAGTCATATTGCTTCCCAAAGAATCGAACCAGGTCGAAATACATCATTCCACGTAGGAACAATGCTTCTCCCTCCACCCTGTTGCGATCGGCTTCAGCCACTACATTCAGAGCGCTCAGCACATTATTGCATGAGTTGATAACCTGGTAAGAATTATACCACTGGTAATATGCTTCGGAGTTGGTTGCAAGCATGGTTTTGTTGAATATCTGCCTCGGATCAATATATGTCCCAACCCACAGGATTTCCCCGTTACCTCCCAGAAGCTCTGCATCCCTGGGGAGGCAGCCGCCATAAATACCGGGTTGTGCAAAGAGTGCATAGGCACCTAAAAGCACGCTTTTGACATTCTTGTCGTTGCTTAGAGCAAAAGTCTCGTTTACACTCTGCGCTGGCTGCAGGTCAAGAAGCTTACCGCACCCTGCAACCGAAACCAGGGATGCGAATACTATGATTGTTTTAATATACTTATTCATATACTTTGATTATTATTTATTATAAAACGACATTGATGCCAAACATAATTGTTCTGGGCTGTGGTGCCGAGTAGAAATCGATTCCTGAATAGACATTGCTATTCATAAAGTCAGCCGATACTTCAGGATCCCATCCCTGGTACTTTGTGAATGTCAGAAGGTTCTGGCACTGAACAAATAATTTCAGCTTATCAAGCTTCAGTTTCTGCGTTACTGGCTTAGGGAACTCGTAGCTTAATACCAGAGTCCTCAGCTTGACATACGAACCGTTTGAGATGTATCTTCCGTTGCGGCTCTGGTCGCCATTATCATATCCAAGCCTTGCCTGCGGAATATTCGTTATGTCACCTGGATTTTTCCAGCTGGCCAGCTGTGAAGTGAGCTGGTTGTCAAACCATACTGCATTAGCTCCCATCCACTGGTCGCCGACAAGATGAACCTGGTTTCCGAAAACTCCCTGGAAAGTAAATGAAAGCTCAATCCCTCTGTAACCAACTACGTTCGTAACTGCAGCAAGGTATTTTGGTGTAGGATCGCCGAGCACTACAAAATTTGCGGAATTGAAATCATTAGTAGTTGCTTTCGGGTTGATAATATGACCGTTTGCATCTTTCTGGTTTACATACCAGAGAGCATCCCCGTTATTTGGATCGACTCCGGCATATTGTGCGCCATAGAATACTCCTATCGGCTGTCCGACCATCACAACGTTCATGTATCGGGCACCACCTTCATCAATAACTGTCTGGCCCCCAAGGCTGGTGACCTCATTCCTGTTATACGAGAAGTTCAGGTTTGTATTCCATGTGATATTCCCTGTAAGATTGTTTGAATTAAGTGTAAATTCGAATCCTTTATTCTGCACCTCACCTATGTTCTTCCATTGCGAATCATAGCCCGTGGTTGTAGGAACCGGAACTTGGAGGAGCAGATTGTGAGTTTTTTTCAGGTAAACATCTACTTCGCCGGTCAGCCGGTTGTTAAAGAAACCATAGTCAATCCCCACGTCATATTGTGAAGTTGATTCCCATCCGAGTTTAGAGTTTGCAGGCTGTATGGGCACAAGACCTTTCAATTCGTTATACCCTGCAACTCCGAACAGGCCAAGTGAACCGAAATCAGAGATCCCTGCATTACCTGTTTCGCCGTAACTTGTCCTTAGCTTCAGGTAGCTTATCGTGGGGTTAGCCGCAAGGAAGTCTTCCTTTGATAAAACCCATCCGAGCGACACTGCAGGGAAGAAGCCATAATGATTATCCTTCCCGAACCTTGAGGAGCCGTCAATGCGTGCTGACACCGACAGAAGATACTTTGAGCTGTAATCGATGCTTGCTCTTGTGAAGTAAGATAAGAATCCATATTCAGTAAGAGTAGCTGTGGCATCAGTAATTCCGGCGCTTGCAAGTGTCTTAAGGTCATCCATCGGGAACTGATGTCCCTCCCCCAGTACTTTTTCGACGATCGTGCGCTGAACCTCTGTTCCGAGAACTGCACTGACGGTCACCAGTTTGAATGTCCTGTTGAGGTCGAGGAAGGATCTGGCAGTTACGTTCTGTGTCTCCGCATAGTTTGCGAATCCATAACCGCCAAGGCCTGCACCAAGATCAGTATTTTCACCATAGCGGGCGTTTTCCTTCAGGTTGTAAACATCAATACCTATTTCATTCCTTAGCTTGAGTCCTTTAATAATATTAAAATTCAGATACCCGTTTGAAACGACCCGGTATTCCGTTATATGGCGGAATGCATCGGTAACGTCGATAAGCGGGTCATAGTAAGTGGTCACCGGCCTGTTGGAATATGCCGTTCCATCCTGGGTACGAAGGGGAGATACCGGAGAAAGAGCTACAAGCTGCATCGGAGTTGAAAATTCATTGTCTGCAGATACCTGGTTAATCTTGGTCCTGTTCAGGTTAAGGCCCATACCCATCTCCAGTACCTTGTTAATTTTGTCGTCTACGTTTATTCTGCCTGCGATTTTCTCAATCGAGTTTGAAACAAGTATGCCGCCCGTTGAATTGTATGAACCACTCGCATAATACCTGAGTTTGTCATTCCCGCCCTGGGCTGAGAGATCTGCAGAATAGATCTTTCCTGTCTGAAATGCGGCTTTCTGCCAGTCGGTGTTGGCATTGGAGCCTAAAAAGTTTCCGCTGCCGTCTGTTATTACAGCCCAGCCTGAGTACTGTTTAAGCCTGTCATTCAGAAAAGTCGTCCAGCTGTTAGGATCACTTTGTGCATAACCATCAATCACGTCGCTGTTAGCAGCAGCTTCCCTGAAATATGAGATATACTGATCGGTGTTCAGAAATGATCTTAAGTTTGAAGGATTGCTGAAACCCTCCTGTACAGTAGCGCTAAGCTTTGTTGCTCCGTTAAGCCCTTTTTTGGTAGTAATTATTACAACACCATTTGCGCCCCTTGAACCATACATTGCTGCGGAGGCAGCATCCTTCAGCACAACCATCGACTCAATATCATTTGCACTTATCGTAGTAAGCGGGTTAATTGCGGCTCCTGATTCATTAAGTGGTATATTGGTTACAGGAATCCCATCAACAATGAACAAAGGCTGGTTATCTGCATTTATCGAGGTAGAACCACGAATCCTCATTCTGGTTGCTCCCGAAACCTTACCTGTTGTCGATTCAATAAATACTCCCGCAGATTTTCCCTGAAGTGTCTGGTCAACAGACGGAACCGGAATGTTTTTTAATCCTTCGCCTTCAACTTTTGTCAGACTTGAAGTCAGTTTCGACTTGATCTGGGTTCCGTAACCTATAACAACAACCTCATCAAGTCCAACGGATTCATATTCAAGTACAATATTGTAAATGCTTGCATTGTCTACTGTGAACTCTTTTGTTTTCATGCCAACATAACGAACCTCAACGGTTGCACCTTCCTGTACTGATATCGAATACTTTCCATCCACGCCAGTGGCAACACCATTCGTGGTTCCCCTTACCATTACCGTAGCCCCTATTATCGGAAGCTTATCCTCCGATCCGGTTACGGCTCCGGTAATTGTTTTCTGCTGTGCGGCCGCCTGAAGCAGAAAACCGCAGAACACAAAAAATAATAAAAGAAGTTTTTTCATAACATTTGGTATAGGTTAGGTGGATAAAATATTTGCAATAATGTCATTTTTTTTACTGTCCGTAATGTAAAATGCAATTATTGACAAATTCTTCAACATATACCAAAAATAACAAAATATCTTTCACTGTTGACCGGAGAGCATCATTAATTTTCCAACAAGATTTTTACCTATTTTTGTCTACCGTTCCATTTTTAAAAAAGCACCAGATTATGGCCCTTTTTTCTCATCTGCATGTACACACTCAGTATTCAATTCTTGACGGCGCGTCGGCCATCAGTTCCCTTATCGACAAGGTCAAAGCCTCAGGAATGGAAGCAATCGCCATAACGGATCACGGGAATATGTTCGGGGCCAAGGAGTTTCATAACTACGCTGTCAAAAAGGGAATAAAACCGATTCTTGGATGTGAAATATATGTCGCTAAAGGCACTATCGGGGAGAAGAGCGGTAAAGAGGACAGATCGGGAGATCATCTTATACTTCTTGCAAAAAATCTCATAGGATATAAAAACCTAATAAAGCTTGTGTCAATAGCCTGGACAAAAGGATTTTACTACAAGCCCAGGGTTGACAAATCCCTTTTAAAGAAATATAGTGAAGGCCTGATAGCATCGTCCGCATGCCTTGCAGGAGAGATACCAGACGAGGTCCTTCATGGAACACTTTCGTCGGCTGCTGAGGCGCTCAAAAGCTACCTTTCAATTTTCGGGGATGACTTTTATCTTGAGATACAGCGGCACGAAACTTATGACCCCGAGGCCGACCGCTCGGCGTTTCCGCTTCAACAGAAAGTAATTGAAGGCTTCAGGAAGCTTGCTGCTGAGCACAATGTAAAGATCATCGCAACAAATGATGTACACTTTGTGAATGCTGAGGATGCTGAGGCTCACGACCGCCTTATATGTATCAACACCGCAAAGGACCTTGACGATCCGACAAGGTTGAGATACTCCAAGCAGGAGTATGTGAAGACAGAAGAGGAGATGATGAAGATTTTCAGCGATATTCCGGAGGCTGTTGAAAATGTGGCCGGTGTTGTTGCAAAGATTGAAAAGTATAAGCTCGACCACGACCCTATTATGCCTGATTTCAATATCCCTCCCGATTTTACATCGAAGGATGAATACCTGCGTTTCCTCACATACAAGGGGGCTGAGGAGAGATGGGGCGAAATCACCAGGGAGCATACCGAAAGAATTGATTTTGAGCTCGAGACAATTGCAAAGATGGGATTTCCCGGGTACTTCCTCATTGTGCAGGATTTTCTGAAGGCCGCCAGGGACATGGGGGTCTCAGTTGGACCGGGCCGAGGCTCGGCGGCGGGGTCGGCAGTTGCATTCTGCCTCCGTATTACCGATATTGACCCGCTTAAGTACGGCCTGCTTTTTGAAAGGTTCCTTAATCCCGACCGAATCTCAATGCCCGATATTGATATTGATTTTGATGAGGACGGAAG
>JBBIIS010000028.1:0-9101 GCA_037446375.1 Bacteroidota bacterium
AGACCTCTCGGTTAAACCATATCTTCTCTCCACCTCATACTCATATTTTTTAAGCAGCTTCGGATCGTCGCTTCTCTCCTTTTTCTCAGCAGCTTTTGTTTCGGCATTGCGAGTCTCCACTGCTTTATACAGGGCAGTTGTCTTTTCCCTCGAAAATATTGAGCCTGCCGATTCCAGTGCAATAACCTTTACCCCTTTTTTAACATAGTAAATTATTGTATCGTATTGCTTTGAATAATTTCCACCCGGAAGAATTATAACATCATATTTGCTGAAATCTGTTTTTTCAGCATAGCTGGTCCCGATCAGGGTTATCGGGTAATTGAGTTCCCTTTCAAAAAAGAACCAGAATTCTCCGACCTCACTAGATTGAATCTCACTTCCACAAAGTATTCCGACGACCGGTTTTTTCTTTACAGGAGAAAAGTCTGAACCGAAATCTCTTCCTTCTTCTGCAAGTCCGGTTGTTGTTGCCACAAGCCTTACCTGGCAATTATTTGCAGCATCTGTCACGATCTGGTCAAATTTTTCACCAGCCTGGAAATTATCTCCCCTTGCAATTATTACACTTCCCCTTTCAAATTTTTTCCCGGCAATCTCACTAGGCTTTAGCGTATATCTTATTCTGATCTCCTTCCTGTAAAGAGCCGCCATGAATTTCAGTTCGTCAAACCCCGTGAAATTAACTATATATCCATAAGGCTTCCCTTCCGCAATGCTGTTTTTAATTGCTTCAGGAGCCACATTTCCATCTTCTGCCCTGATCTGTTCCGTAGTTGCATAAGCCTTAAGGTTATAAGAATAGGGAACAGCCCATGCGGTAAGGTCGTAGCTAAGAGAATCACTTGCCTTGCTGTCGGGCTCGAACATCACCTTAACCATTCTTGATTGGGGCTGGAATGAAGTTATCAGAATATCTCCCTTTTCAATTGTTACTTCACCTTCAGTTTTATTCAGATAATCAAATGCCCTGAACTTTTTTCCGACATTTCCGGCATAAGAATATTTTACCTGATTTCTGTCGAGGAGCTGGAACAGACTTTCAAGAGAAGACCTTTCGTTGCTTCCTTTTATAATGACTGATTTATATTCAAAGCCCGGATTTTTAGCCCCCTCACCGAAATATTTATTGAATTCCGATACAAGTCTGTCCCTGTTATCATACGATACTTTTATAGTGGCCATAGAGGCAAGAAAATGTCCTTCTATCCTTTTTGAAAGGGAAAGAGTATCATCATCATCAAGCTTATACTGAATACCAGACACTCCGCCGCCGCCCTGCTCATATGTGAACCCCATGGCCCCGTTAAAGAGAGGCCAGGTGTCTCCAAAGCTTGGACAGAACAGATCAAAGTTCTCTTTTGTGAAATATAGCCTGTACTGGGCATCAAAAAGCTTGGAATCGCCATTCCCCATTAGCTTATGAAACTCATGCTGCCATGGAGTAATGACCTCATTCCACGGATCCGCACCCGGCGCAAAGAAGAATGAGGATTCAGGTCCCATCTCATGAAAATCGGCATGGACCTGGGGCATGAAAGTATTATAATATGCAATTTTCTGTTGTGTCTCTGCCTGTGTCTGCCAGGTCCAGTCGCGGTTGAGATCGAACATATAATGGTTTGTCCTTGCACCCGGCCATCCCTGGTTATGCTCCAATGCATCATGACCCGGGTTTGGGATCATGTTCCTGGAAGAGTTATACCTGTACGCGTACGAATCGCGGCCATCGGGGTTCTGACAGGGGTCTATAACTATGACGCAGGATTTCAGCCAGTCGCTTACACCTTCATATTTACCTGAAGCAAGAGTGTACAGGGTCTTCATCGCTGTTTCCATACCCGCAGCCTCATTTCCATGTACATTATAGCTTAGCCAGATGAATGGTACCTGTTTCCCGGTGAATTCACCCTTTAACAGACCGGCCTTTATCAGGTTGTTCTTTCTGAGCTCCTCAAGATCTCTTATGTTCTCTTCAGATGAAATAATACATACCCCGAGTTCTCTTCCTTCGTATGTCGAACCGTAGCTCCTGTATTTCACCAGCGGGGAAACATCAGCCACATATTTGAAATATTCAATTGCCCTGTGGTGAAATGTGAATTGTGTACCCAGTTCATAGCCAAGAAATTCAGAAGGAGATTTAATATCCTGCGCTTGTGTATTCTGAATAAAAAATACTACAAGGAGGATAGAGGTTAAGATCTTTTTCATTAATGACATTTTTAGAATATAAATATAATGTATTTTAAATGCCGGCTTGAAATACGGCTGATGTTTAAAGGCATTATTCTTTTGTGTTATGCAGCAAGTTACTGTCATGTTATGCCGGAAATTCATATTTTTGTTTATGTTAATGCCGTAAAAATTAAAATAATAAGAATATGAGAAAGATCGGGACAATTATGTTGATAAGCCTGTTATTGATTTTCTTAACAGGATACCGGACACAGGCACAGTATCGTTCAAGAGGCGGAAGTCAGCACCAGGTAGCTGGCTGGGTGGATGATTCGCATTTTATTTTTAAGACCCTCGACAAGGAAAATAAGTCAGTTATCCTCAGTGAGGATGTGAAATCTGGTAAAAGTGTTCCCTATACTTCGCCGAAATCCGACCGTGATATACTGTCTGAATCACTTCCTAAGGGTACCTCTTTAAGCTTTGCTGATATCCTGAGCCCTGATATGAAAGCTGTCGTAATGGTAAGGGATAACGATCTTTATTATTTCAGGCTGGGTGATAAGGAAGTAACAAGACTTACAAATGACAAAACCGAAGAGGTCAATACAAGGTTCTCTCCTGACGGGACAAAACTTGCATATACCAGGAACAAGGATATGTATGTTTACGACCTGACTGCAAAAAAAGAGATAAGACTTTCAACAGATGCCACCGATAGAATATATAACGGGTATTCATCCTGGGTTTATAATGAAGAGATCTTCGAGAGACCTAGCAGATATGCGGCATTCTGGTGGTCCCCAGACAGTAAGAAGCTTGCCTATATGCGTACTGATGAAACTGAAGTTCCCGTTTTCACACTTAATCGACTCGATGAAGCCGATGGCATACACGGCAAGCTTGAACTTATTCCTTATCCGGAGCCGGGAGATCCCAATCCTAAAGTTAAAATAGGGGTTGCTGATCTTTCCACAGAAAAAACAACATGGGTGAAAACTGACTATAATGCCGATCTATACCTTGCATGGCCATTCTGGAAACCCGATGGGAGCAAGCTTGTTATCCAGGTACTTAACAGGGATCAGAATGATATGAAATTCATCCTTGCTGATCCTGCAACAGGTGAGTTTGTTCAGATCTATAATGAGAAAAGAAAGAGCTGGATAGAATTTTATGAGGATATATATGTCATGAAAAACAGTACGGGCTTTATAGTAAGAAGCTACCGCAGCGACTGGGAGAACCTATATTACTATGGATGGGACGGAAAGCTGATCTCGCAGGTGACTGATGTTAACTGGAACGTAAGTGCAATTTCCAGGGTTGATGAAGATACCAGGATCGTCTATTTCACCGGGACGGGACCAGAATCGACTGATAGCCATTTTTTCAGGGTAGGCCTTGACGGAAAGAACCTTATTCAGATTACAAAGGAACCAGGAGCACATTATGTCAGCATATCTCCGAAAGGTACTTACTTTGTCGACAGCTGGAACAGTATTACATCTACAGGTTCAATAGTTGCTTATAACAGCAAGGGGCAGCTTGTACGTGAAATACACAAAAATGAAGTTCCTGCTTATGACCCTGCCAGGAACTCCAGGTCGGAAATGCTGAAGATTATAACCTCGGACGGTCAGTTCAATATGCCAGCAATAATCACGTATCCTGTTAACTTTGATGCGACAAAGCGTTACCCTGTTATTTTCACTATTTATGGAGGGCCCGGCATGGCAAATGTAAGTAATACATGGAAGGGATACGGTGCATCGTGGTATGCACAGAACGGGATTATTACTTTCATGGTTGACCACAGGGGGTCGGGTCTCTTTGGCAAAAGAGGTCTCGATCAGATCTACAGGAACCTTGGCAAATGGGAGATCCTTGATTATGGAGATGCAGTGAAATGGCTGAGAGCAAAGCCTTTTGTTGACTCTACAAAGATCGGAATAACCGGAATGTCTTACGGGGGGTACATGACCTGCCTAGCTCTTACCAAGGGAGCTGATTTCTGGACGCACGGATTTGCTGGTTCTTCGGTAACTGACTGGAGACTTTATGATGATGTCTATACTGAGAGATATATGGATAAGCCACAGGATAATCCTGATGGCTACAGGGATGCCTCAGTTCTGACATTTGTTAAGAACTATAAGGGAAAGCTCTATTTCAACCATGGTGATTTGGATGATAATGTACACATGCAGAACTCAATACAGCTGATATCCAAAATGGAAGACCAGGGTAAGATATTTCAATTCATGCTTTATCCAAACGGTCGTCATGGATGGGGTGGAAACAAGGCAACACATTCAATGAATGAGCAGTATAGGTTCTGGCTAAGTAATTTTTTCGGCAAATAGAAGAAATAAATCTTATAAATCGACCGGTGGGACACGTTTATCCCTCCGGTTTTTTATTATATTGGTATCTTTAAAATATTAATCTGTAATCAATACCAACTCATATGATCATTGGAATTCTGAAAGAATCCGGAAGTGAAAACAGGGTAGCAATGCTTCCCATCGAGATATCCGGATTGAAAAAATTCGGAATCGAGGTAATTGTCGAACATAATGCTGGTGAAAAGGCTTATATAAGCGACAAGGATTATCACGCATGCGGCTCATCGCTCGCCGAACGGAAAGAGGTTATTTCCAAAGCTGAAATGCTCTTATCTGTTAATCCGCCCCTTAATGATGACATAAGCTCATTCAGGGAGGGGCATATATTATGCTCGGTGCTTAACCCCGTTGAGAACAGGGAATGGCTTGAGAAGGCTCGTCAGAGAGGACTGACAGTTCTTGCACTCGATCTTATTCCAAGGACAAGCCGGGCGCAGGCAATGGACATCCTCTCTTCTATGGCAACAGTTTCGGGTTACAAGGCGGTGCTTGAAGCTGCTTCGATGCTTCCGCGGTTTTTTCCTATGTTCATGTCGGCAGCCGGTACAATAAAGCCTTCAAAGGTTCTTATTCTGGGAGCCGGTGTAGCGGGCTTGCAGGCTATTGCTATCGCAAGGAAACTCGGAGCAACAGTTGAGGTTTTTGATGTAAGGGCTGCAGTCAGGGAGGAGGTTAAGAGCCTCGGCGGAAAGTTCATTGAGGTTGAGGGTGCAAAAGAGGATGCAGCAGCTGGCGGATATGCAGTTGAACAGAGTGAAGAGTTCAAAAGAAAACAGCAGGAGCTTATCCAGCAGCGGGCAATTGCTGCCGATGTAATAATTGCCACCGCTCAGATCCCAGGCAAAAAGGCGCCGGTTCTTGTGAAAAAAGAGACGATCGGCGCCATGAAGCCGGGATCTGTGATAATTGACCTTGCAGCATCTACAGGGGGCAACTGCGAACTTACAGAGGATGGCAGAACCATTATCGCAAACGGTGTAAGGATAGTTGGTAAATCAGATTACCCTTCGGATATGCCTACGGATGCGAGCAAAATGTTCGGATCAAATATTGTGAACCTTATGAAGATACTGGTCGATAAGGATGGCAAGCTCAACCTTAACATGAAAGATGAAATAATCTGCGGAACAACGGCAGTCCATGGAGGGGAATTCGTAAGCCAGAGGGTAAAGCAGATGCTAAACATTTAACTGATTAATAATGGAAAAGATACTAGTGTTCTTTTTACAGTACAGGGAGGCGATCTTCCTGGTAATACTATCAATATTCCTCGGGATCGAAGTAATCAGCCATGTGCCCGCAATTCTGCATACACCACTTATGTCGGGCGCAAACGCAATTCACGGCGTTGTTATTATAGGAGCAATAATTGTGATGGGCCATGCCGACAATACAGTATCGATGATACTTGGCTTTCTGGCGGTGGTTCTGGGTACGCTAAATGTCGTTGGCGGCTTTGTCGTGACTGACAGGATGCTTGAAATGTTCAAGAAGAAAAAGTAGAAAACCGGTAACCACGCAAAAAAAAAATCAACCTGATGAACGAGACATTAGCAAATGGGACACTGGAGATAACCTATGTTATCGCTTCAGTACTCTTTATATTCGGACTGAAGATGCTAAGCCATCCTGAGACGGCCCGCAGGGGAAATACATTCGCTGCCATTGGCATGGTTATGGCAATAATTGCTACAATATTGTTTCATAAGAAAGATGGGGAGCCGATAAGGAATATTCCTCTCATTCTTGCTGCCATAATAATCGGAACCTCAATTGGCTGGGTAATAGCAAGGCGTGTTAAGATGACTGCCATGCCGCAACTGGTATCATTCTTCAACGGAATGGGCGGTGCGGCAGCAGCATTGATATCGATGATGGAATTTCCTCATGTCAGTTCAGCACTTATTGCAAAGAGCGGCATGGCAAACGGTCATGTTCTCGCAATTCTTCTGGGTCTCATGATAGGTACAATATCATGGGCAGGCAGTATGATAGCTTTTGGAAAACTTGACGGATGGATAGGTGACCTCAGGATCAAGGCGATGAAATACGTCAACCTTACAATTATGGCTGTTCTTATCGGATTCATAGTTTTTATAATGACGTGTCATGTGACTGCAAGTGCGGAACTTACTCCGTATATCTATATAATGTTTGCCATTGCGGTCGTTTACGGGGTACTGTTCGTTATGCCGATCGGAGGAGCCGATATGCCTGTTGTAATTTCGCTGCTGAACTCCTTTACCGGTGTGGCAGCTGCTATGGGGGGATTCCTCTATAACAACCAGGCAATGCTGACGGGAGGTATTCTTGTCGGATCAGCCGGCACCATCCTCACAATTCTTATGTGCAAAGCAATGAACAGGTCGCTGCTTAACGTCATTGTTGGAGTATTCGGAGGGGAAGGACAATCGACAATGGAGACGGGTGGCATTATCAAGGAGATCTCTCTTACAGATGCCGCAGTGCTCCTCAGTTACTCAAAGAAAGTCGTCATAGTTCCCGGATATGGCCTTGCCGTTGCGCAGGCTCAGCATACATGCCATGAACTCGATAAGCTTCTTGAAGAGAAGGGTGTTGAGGTCAAATATGCAATTCATCCCGTTGCGGGAAGAATGCCCGGACATATGAATGTCCTTCTTGCAGAGGCCGATGTGCCCTACGACAAGCTTATTGAAAGCGATGAGATAAATCCCGATCTGCCTAATACCGATGTTCTTGTTGTTATCGGTGCAAATGATGTTGTCAACCCGGCCGCAGAGGATGATCCTTCAAGCCCGATCTACGGGATGCCAATAATTAAGGCAAGGGACGCAAAGAATATTATTGTTATGAAGCGAGGCATGGGCAAGGGTTATGCTGCGATCGAGAATTTGTTATTCTTCAACGATAAGACTCGGATGCTTTTCGGGGATGCCAAATCAACTCTCCAGAACCTCGTAAATGAGGTAAAAAGCATGTAATAACTATTGAATCAATAAATCAAAGCACGGTTAACTTTGCCGTGCTTTTTTATTAAATTTAGATCATGAATATCTATAAAAAGAGATTGCGCCTGGTGCGCGAAGTGATGAAGGCGCAAGGGATAGATGCCTATCTGATTCCAAGTACGGATCCCCATCTGGGGGAGAATATTGCTGACCACTGGAAGATAGTTCTATGGCTCTCCGGTTTTACCGGTTCAACTGCGACAATCCTTATTACAAAATCATTTGCCGGCCTCTGGACTGATTCACGCTATTTCATACAGGCAGAGAGCCAGCTTGACGGTACCGGCATTGAATTGATAAAGCTTGGCGGACCCGGAAACGTCACCTTGAATATTTGGCTGACAACGAACCTTAAAAAAGGGGCCATTCTGGCCTTTGATGGCCGTCTTGTTTCGGCTGGTGCATTCAGCGATCTGAAAGAGCTGCTTCAGCCGCGACAGATAGTTTTTTCCACAGATACTGATATAATATCCGGACTATGGGAAAACAGACCACATCTGTCAGATTCCCTTGCATTTGAACATACGCTGGATTTTGCCGGCGTCGGGCGTGAAGTTAAGCTTGAAATGGTGCGAGAAGAGATGTCATCAATGAACCTGGATTACCATCTTCTCAATTCACCGGAAGATATAATGTGGCTCCTTAACATCAGGGCTGCTGATATTCGCTTCAGCCCGCTGCTTTTTTGCAGGGCATTGATAGGGAAAGATCAGGTTCTCCTTTTTGCTGATGAAAAGAAAATACCATTCAGGCTCTCGCATGAATTTGACAGACTTGGAATTGTAATATTGCCCTATGACGAAGTAAACCCCGTGCTCTCTTCGATTCCTGCAGGATCATCTTTACTGGTTTCACCTTTCGATACATCCGTTTCAATTTCCGACGCATTGCCTGAAAATATCGATATAAAGGAGAATATAACAATACCATCAAGGCTCAAAGCTGTAAAGAATACGGTGGAGATTGAAAATCTTCGTCATGTAATGATAAAGGACGGGGTAGCTCTCACAAAGTTCTTCATGTGGCTTGAAACAAATGCCGGAGGTAAGAATGTGACTGAGGATTTTGCTGCAAGAGTAATTTCAGAATTGAGACTTCAGCAGACTAATTGTACCGGCGACAGTTTTGCCCCGATAGTCGCATTTAATGATCATGCTGCTCTGCCACATTATTCATTTGCTGACAATCCCCCGACAGCCATTCTTAAGGAAGGGGTCCTGCTTGTGGACTCCGGCGGACAGTATCTTGACGGGACAACCGACATAACAAGATGTGTGTCGCTGGGAAAGCCAACCATGGAGATGAAGAGCGATTTCACACTTGCACTGAAAGGTATGATAGCAGTTGCTGAAGCAACATTCCCTTGTGGCACCAGTGGTTCACAGCTCGATATTCTTGCTCGCAAGGCTATGTGGGACAGGGGGATAAATTACGGACATGGTACGGGACACGGGGTAGGTTACTTTCTGAATGTACATGAGGGACCTCCATCAATAAGTCCGGCACCGTCAGGCCATCCAGGCGT
>JBBIIS010000028.1:9111-25348 GCA_037446375.1 Bacteroidota bacterium
TAACTTACCCCTTGAAAAAGGGATGGTCGTTTCGGATGAGCCTGGTATCTACAGAGAGGGAAAGTATGGATTCCGGGCCGAGAATCTTTTGCTTGTGGCGGAAAAAATGAAGAGTGAATCAGGACTTTTTCTAGGGTTCGAAACTTTGACGCTTTGCTATTTTGATACCAACCTTATTGAAAGATCATTGCTTGATGAAGAAGAAATTTCGTGGCTGAACAGCTATCACAGGATGGTATTTGAAAGATTGTCAGTCTTTTTAACCGAAGTGGAGCGCAGATGGCTCAGGGGAAAGACAAAAGAGATTTAACGGGGTTTATATCTTGATTTTTAAAATTTAGTAAATTTGTAGACAGATTTGAATATTCTGGAAGGACAGGTGAACTTTTCTGTCCTGAAACATGTTCTTTCATTTATTAACATTAAACTTTTTTCAGATGAACATTTTTGTTGCCAAGCTAAGTTCAAGGACGAAAAGTGAGGACCTTGAGCAGCTTTTCAAGAAATTTGGAGAAGTTAGCTCTGCGAAAGTCATAATGGACCGACAGACTGGATTTTCCAAGCGGTATGGCTTTGTCGAAATGGCTGAAGAGCAAGCTGCTTATGAAGCTATCGATAAATTGAATGACACTGACCTTGATGGCAGTCAGATAGTTGTAAAACTGTCTGAGCCGAGGAGTGATAACAAAAAGGCACCCAGGCCTAAGAGAGAATCTTTTAATCGCTTATAAAAGCAAAGTAAAAACCCCGCTGCAGGCGGGGTTTTTTTTTTCAATCCTGTTTTATACTTTTCATGAATGTTATGTCTGCTACAGGAAATTCTGTTATCCTCAGTCTGGCACATCCATATGGAACAAGTGTAATCTGAGATGGTGGTCCGAATGATTCAGGTGATTTTGGAGGAAGATCGGCAGAATTATCTTTCATAATCCAGTCGGGTATCTTAATTCCTCTGGTTCTTATTACTACCGGAGCATCACCTGTCCAGACAGTATACCTGGATGAATCCTGTGACCATATCATATCTCCTCTGTCAGCGAATGGATATTTGCCCGGTTCATTTTCCGTAACATCAAAGCTCTTCATTGGATCATTTCTGTCAACCAGGAGGGAATAGTTCCAGTCGCTTTTCGGAAATATTTCCCAGTCGACGCTTCCCTTATAGCCAAAATTATCGTAATTGATCTTTGAATTCCTGTACTCCTTACTGATCCTGAGAGAAAAGTAAAGGGGCCCTCTTAAAACTGCTACGGAATTGTTGTATCGGGTTTCGTATCTGACCTCCATAGGCAATTCAATAAGGATCTGATCTCCATTATGCCATTTTTCGTAAAGCTTTGCTGTTGATCCGGCGGTCCATAATGTTGTCTCTCCGTTTACTGTTATCTTTGCTGAACCCCATGAGGGAATTCTCAGGTATAATGGGAATTTCCCAGGTTTATCGGTAGTTATTGTCAGTCTTATCCTTCCCTTGAAGGGATAATCAGTTTCCTCTTTAATGGTCACGTTGCTGCCGTTGCCAACCTTCGCTTTAACGATCGATGGCCCCCATGTAACCGCGGCAAGCCCGTTGTCATTTGTTGCCATCCACATTGTTTCAACAAATTTTGGCCAACCCTGATGCATATTTGCAAGGCAGCAGGCAAAGTTTGGCATGAGTCCATAAATATTTGAATAGTCCTGGTTCGAGCTCCAGTTTCTTTTTGCTGCCGATACAAGAACCTGATTGGACTGCTGATCGTACTGATGGGCCCACATATCGGGAGTAAATGTCCCGGGAAGTGAATTGTATGCCAGCGATTCAAGCCTTTCGGCAAGGCTGTTGTCGCCAAAGATCTCATAAAGCTCCTCAAGCGAGAACATGTATTCGACAACGGTGCAAAGCTCTGTACCTCGATCAGGGCTCTTCCCTGAGAGATGCTCGTCGCATGAGAATCTGCCGCCAGCCTGGCCATGGTTAAGGTCATATTTTTTAATGCCCGCAAAAACTGCATTTCTGAACCTTGTATCACCCGATTGCTGAAACCATAGTCCGGGATATTTTACAGCCATCCCATTATTAACGCCATGTGCTGTAAGCCCGTCAGCTTTCCATTCATGAGGAATCCGGTTGTTGGCATTTGCCACAGAGTCCCAGGGGAATATCTCGTAGTAAGAAGTCCAGTCCGGGCTGTTTTTTTGTATTGAAGCGATCGTTTCAAGTATCCATGGTTCCTTAGTCTGTTTAAAGAGCCAGTACCCTGACACTGCGTTTTCCATTGCGCGCACACCCCTCCATTCAGTTGCACCCCAGTCGGGTTTGGCATCATGAAGATACCTGAAATATTTTTTAAGAACATCAATTACCCGTTTATCCCCCGTGGCCTCATAATATTGGATCAGTACCTTATTTGCAACTGCAAGCGGCCATCTGTCTTTATTCTTTAGCGGACCGTACCATCCTGAATCGCGGCTGCTTGTAAGAATATGCTCTACCCAGAATTTAGATTTTTCGATCAATCGCTGGTCATCAAGAATAAAGGCAAGGGGTACGAGACCGTCGAGATAGTACGGGCCTCTTTCCCAGCCTTCACCATCACCGCCTGTCCAGGCAGATTTTGACAGGTCGGGCCAGAACTCATCGAGATGACCTGTTAAACCTTCAGCCTGAGCCTCCAGCTGTGATCTGAGCCAGCCTTCAGGCTTAACTGCGCCAAGAGGCAGCCTTATATAGGCATTTCTGAAAAGAGGAGCAGGGTTATTGCTGTAAAACCTGTTCTCTTTTTCAGCACATCCCGATAACAACAAAATTAGGGATACAAATATTGAGCTAATGATTTTGTTCATATTTTTATAATATATAGCAATTTAAGAATTTTTATCACGAAGTCTTACAGGGCTGACACGGAGTTTCACGGGTATGAACTTCAATTTCTAAATAAGTAATTACTAATATCTTGTGACTTCTTACTTTTGTCTTTTACTTGTCAAGCGGATCTTCAATAAGCTGGATCATATCAAACCATCCGACACCCTGACCAGGCATGCGTAATATCACGTTTGTTTTCCTTTTTGGAACTGAATCGGGGGGAACTGTAAACCTTGCAATATACTGTTTCCATTCAGCTGTTGGCTCAAACCGGGCTGTTCCGTAAGTACCCAACCCGACTTCAGCAAATTGCGGTGCAGGATTTCCATCTTGTGTAAACCTCTGTTCAGGATCGCTCTTCGCCCAGAGAGAGACCAGATATGATGCACCTGTTTTGACTGTAACAGGAAAAAGCTTTAGCGCAATTGATTTTCCCTGATAGGGCGTCTGAAGCCTGAGAGAATTGTTTCCCTCCACTTGTTCCCTGGAGTCGAGGAAATATGTTGCCCCTCTGTCGCCGCTTCCTGATGCATAGCATGAGGTTGGAATACCCGGACTTGTAACATATTCGAATCCCGGATCCGTGATTATGTTGCCCTGCCAGTTTTTAATAATATCAGCTTCAGGTTTCAAATCGATCCGGTAAATAAGTGTTCCTAGTGGGGCTATATAATCGCTTATGATTCCTCCATTTACACGAATTTCCCGGTTCTCGAAGATCAATGTCGCTTTTCCTGAAAAGCCATTGGCAATTGTGAACCTCACTGGAGAAGGCTCATTTATCCTGTTGACTGCCATTATCATCAACTGGCCATTATGCATTCTTGATCCTGCAAGCACATTTTTTGAATCGCAACTTACATTTACGACAGGTTCATCCGACAGGAGCCATGGTGTAAGTGAGCTCACCTCCATTGCAATTCTTCCGCATTCATTCCATGCAGCGGCCGATTTTGGAAAAGAGCTTAAACCGAGCCTTATAAAGTACTGTATTCCCGTGGCCCCCTTTATTACAGCCTGCCATGTCATTGACCTTATCTCCTGCGATGTCGGTTCCCGGCTCCATATCTCGCCTCCACCGAATGCCTGTGGTACGATCCAGACAGGCTTGGTCCCTGCAAATTCTTTCCTTAACATGCCTGTAACATCCCCGACTATTGAAACCTGTTTGTCAGGTACAGGATAAGGATCAGCCATAACAATGTCTGTCCCGTTTGAATATTTAGTGGCAGTGGTAAAGGGTGCCATGAATACGACAGATACAGGGTGCCACGGATCGAGGCTTTTTACAGTTTTGTAAATTACTTCAATTTCTTCCGGCATGACCTTATTTCCGGTAGGCTCATCTGCGATGTACCATGCAAGCAATGCAGGGTGATCCATAAATGCCTTTATCTCACTTATGAGATATTTCCTTTTTTGTTCCGTTGAAAGTGTGTCGGTCTTTAAGCCGACCCCTCCCCCTCCGGATACGGAGAGAAGGTTATAATGAACTTTCATTCCCAGGGTTGCGCATCTGTCCATGTATGCCTTTCTTTCACCCAAAGTTTCAGGAAAAATCTTCTGGTAGGGCGAGATCATATTAAATCCCTTTACAACCTCTTCCTCAGGAAGGGTAGGGTATACAGGTGAATAGCAATAGAATCCGAAAGGGAAAAACTGGCGTCCGTTAACAATCATCCCGCCTGTCAGCCTGTCGATCTTAACTTCATCAGGCTTGTGTTTAAGTCTTTGGAATTCACATGTAGAATTCAGCTGCAGTCCTCCTCCGGTTTTAATTACAGTCTCAATAGTCCCTGTCTGGATATCATCCTCAAGCGAAAACTCCACAGGTTGAATCTCCCTACCTGGCATTCCATGCCATTCGCCAACGATCTTTCCGGAAGAGAGGATAGAGATGGTCAGATTTAACCTCCTTATTTCTGACGGGATATTTACTAGGATCTCGGCTTTTTTTTCTGTTGAATAGAAACTGTATCTTGAATTTGTCTTAAAGCCGCCATTCAATCCGGGTTGACCGTTCAATGTTGATTGAAAGGCAATTATCAGAAGCAGAAGCAGAGGTGTTTTTCTTTTGATCATAGAAATGTTATGTTTCATAAATGTAGCAACTTTTGTACTCAAATGTTTTTATTAACTTTATTGAGGTTTAAAATCTTGCAGAAATATGCCTTTGTGAGCTTTGTGATTCCTCTGTGATCCATGGTGCTTAGAGACTATTTTCTAACCATGAACTGTCTGGAAGGGTACTCAAAGTGACACAAAGGGAAAAAGTAATGATGTCAATATAAATAATATAATGAAAAACTTTCTGTTGCTTGTACTTGTACCGGTATTTGCTTTGTCGTGTACAACAAAAACTGAAAAGAAACTGAGAGCTGTCGCTGAACCAGCTTCACAGGAGATAAAGGTTGTAAACAATGGAAATGTCAGCTTTGACAGCTATTTCGCTGACAAGACCATGCGATTTGACTTTTTCCACTCAGGAACTGCAAAAGAGGAGCATTTTGCAAAGGATCAGATAGTTTCCGATGGCATCTGGAGTGGCAGCAAAGTCTCTTTACTCGATAATCTGAATCTGGGACTCTATTTCTATGAAGTCGTTGATAAAGAATCAAGGATACTTCTTTATTCAAAGGGATTTGCAAGCGTGTTCGGAGAATGGCAGACAACACCGGAAGCTGCCAGCTGGGGGACATTCAATGAATCTCTGAGGTTCCCCTGGCCAAAAAAAGCTGTTTCAATTATCCTGATGAAACGCGATACAGCAAATATCTTCAGAATGATCTGGACGACTGACGTTGATCCGGCTTCACGGCAGGTAAATCCGGCCGACCTGATCCATTCAAACCGTGTAGATATTATCGCTTATAATGGACCCGCCGACAAAAAAGTTGATATAGTGATCCTCGGTGATGGCTACTCCAAAAGTGAAATGGAAAAATTCAGAAAAGATGCGTCAAGACTTTCAGGTTATCTTATGAGCGCAGAACCATTCAAATCGAGGAGCAGGGATTTCAATATAAGAGCAATAGAAACGCCTGCTGAATCAACAGGCGTGAGCAAGCCCCATCATGGAGTATTTAAAAGAACCCCGCTCTCGGTTCATTACAGCAGCTTTGATTCTGAAAGATATGCCCTCACGTACGACAACCAGTCTGTAAGGAATATTGCGTCCCAGGTACCTTACGACCTCATGGTCATTATGATTAATGAGAGAACTTATGGCGGCGGAGGCATTTATAATCTCTATACAACGGTATCAGCGGATAATAAATTCGCACAATATATTATGATCCATGAGATGGGGCATCATATAGCAGGACTTGCCGATGAGTACTATACATCAGCAGTCTCATACGAAGCGCCGAAGATCACTGTTGAACCCTGGGAACCCAATGTCACTGCTTTTCCTGACAGGACAAATCTTAAATGGAAAGATCTTGTCGAAAGCAGCACTCCACTTCCAACTCCGTGGAACAAGGATATTTTCGACAAGGAGGGCTATGCTGTACAGAAAGTGCGCGACAGCCTCAGGAAAGCGATGGTGCCTGAAACTGTTATGGAAGATCTTTTTACAAGGCAGATGGCCGGTGAGGACAAGTTGTTTTCGGGCGAAAAATACCGCGACAAAGTTGGTGCATTTGAGGGAGCTGATTATGTAACCGTGGGAATGTACCGTTCACAGATCGATTGCATAATGTACACGCGTCACATGGTCTTCTGCAAGGTTTGCAGGAGGGCTATTGAGAATGTGATTGATCAGCTTATTCAATAAAGATATAAGTAAAAAGATAAAAGCAGAAGAGCTGCAGGTCTGAAGCATTTTTTAAAGATTATAACACTGTGGATCTCTTCGTGCCATCTGTGTCACTTTATGTCGGTTCATCTTTTTCACTTCTTAAACTTTTTTCTTTTTTCAGTTGTCTTTATTTAAAAACAATCCTGACTCTCGCTTCCTCTTCAATGGCCTTTCCGTTTTCCGTAGCGGGCTTCCAGTTCGGGCCCTCTTTTATAAGTCTTATTGCCTCTTTCGAAAAGGCGTCTCCCTGACTTCTTACAATATGGATACTATCAGGAATTCCTGAAATTCTTACAATAAAGCTCAGGACAACAATGGCTTTGTCTCCCTCCTTAAGAATATCCGGCCGCCGGATGTTCTTCTCAATATAGTCATCAAAGTTTTTCTTCCCGTTTTCAGGCTCCGGATGTGTATAATCAGTTTTTATTGCCTCCTTTTTGTCAATTGACCTTTCAGCGCCGCCGGCTGCCGCCCCGAGGTTCCGCGATCTACTTCCTGATCCGTAACCTGTCACCACAACCTCACTGAGTGTCTTCGACTCAGGAGAAAGACTTACACTGAGCAGAGAATCATTTGATATCCGGACCTCCTGTGTCGTCATGCCAATATAGGAGGCAATCAGTGGAGCATCGGATTTACCGGGAACAGTGAGCTCGAAATTACCGTTTGAATCGGTAATCGTACCATTAGTTGTACCTTTTATCACTATTGTAGCACCGGGTATGGGGCTATGATCATCAGATGAAATAATTCTGCCACGTATGACTCTTGTAGTATTTGTTGCTGACAGCGATCGTGAAGCGGGGGGTGCAAGGGTGGTCTCCGGTATATCTGATTGTGTAATTTCTGCAGGAGAAATTATTAATTTATTCTTTGAGCCGTCACGGATAGTATCAATGACAATATTTTGTGCTATATGTACAGAAGGTACAGGAACCACGGAAGCTTTCCTTATTGAATTTTCATGCTTCTCGTGAATATTTATCTGCTTAGTCATTTCCTCATCCTTCACCGCTTTTATTGGCTCAGACCTGTTTATCTCAAAAGCGACGGGTTGTTCAATAGCGGGCTTTATCTCCTCAGACTTTCTAAGCAGCATATAAACGGTAGAGATCGTCATAAGCACTGCAACTGAAGCAGCTATCCGGTACATTATTATCCTCCTGCCGCGGGATGTTCTTATTTTGAGTCTTCCGGAAAGGCTTTGCATATCGTTCTTGAGTACATCTCCACTTAGTGAGGAGAGTCCCTCTTCCGCTTCTTCAGCGAATGGATCTTTCTGAAGCTCCCTTTCAAAAGAGTTCTTTTCCGTGCCAGAGAGGTTATTTCCAATGTACCTCAAAAACCCCTGGAAGCCCGTATTGCCATATTTATTCTTTCCTTCCATTTTTCTCTTCAAGACAAATTTTCAGGTTTCTCTTTCCATTCTGAAGATAGCTCTTAACTTGTTTCTCCTCCATTTTGAGCATATCAGCGATCTCATTATAGCACCTGTTCTCGTAATAAAACAGGCGGATGCACCTTCTTTGTTCTTCCTTAAGCCTTTCGATGCAATCTCCGAGGGCTTTGTCAATATCCGGACTATCCTCGTCAATAGGATGCAATTCAGGATCATTTTCCATAAAAACGGATGATTCATTTATCCAGCCGGCCAGTTTTTCACTCTGAGTCTTTTCGGATCTCAGCTGCATGAGGCAATAATTTTTTGTAACAACATGGAGCCAGCTTCCGAAATTTTCAACCTCGTGCCTCGGGATCTCCGTAATTAGCTTTTCAAAGATCTGCATTACCGCATCCATTGAGCTATCCCTGTTCTTAAGATATTTCAGGCATACTCCATAAACAAGATGCATGTATCCCGAGTAAAGCTCCCCGAGCAATTCAAGGTCACCGCTGCTTCGAAACTCAGCCAGCAGCTCTTCCTCGCTCTTTACATTTTTCTTTTTACCAGGTATTCTGAATATCATGCTTTTGTGCTCTGTGTCACTCGGCGTGTCCCCGCCTGCCTGCAGTGTCACCCTGTGTAGCCTTCTTCTTCCACATAAAGATAATCCAAAAAAATCTTTTATGATTTTATGGAATGTGTGAAATCCCTGCATCATAGAGGAAAATCGTTTAACCAAAAACAGAACATCATGAAAAACAGTTTGAAAATTTTCGCAATACTGGTCCTTGCAGGTATAGCAATTTCTTTTATTGGATCAGTAACAATCACCGGGAAGGTGACGGACGAAAGCGGTGTTGCCCTTCAAGGGGTGAATGTAGCAGTAAAGGGTACATCAAAAGGCACCCTGACAGACTCGAATGGAAACTACAAAATCGTAATCGGTGATAATGATAAATCTCTCGAATTTTCATTTATCGGGTACAATACAGATGAAGAGAAGATCGATGGGAGGAGAGTGATAAATGTAACTCTGGCAAGTTCTGCACTCGTAATGGATGAAGTTGTAGTTACAGGTTACGGAGCCAGGCGCGACAAGTCAAGGTCGCTCGTAACAGCAAGCAGACAGATGGCAGCACCTTCGGTAGGTATGGTTGGAAGCGGCGCTAATAACGCGACGCTCAATATGTACAATCCCAACTTTAATACTGAGGATTATTCACCTATAATAGAAAATGGATTCAAGGATGTCGGACATAATCCGTTATCAACTTTCTCTATTGATGTGGATAATGCATCTTATTCAAATGTGAGAAGGTTTATCAATCTAGGAGAGCTTCCTCCGGCTGATGCAGTAAGGATAGAAGAGATGATTAACTACTTCAAGTACGATTATCCTGAACCTGAAGGTGAACATCCGTTTTCGGTCTATACCGAGATGGCTGTCTGTCCGTGGAACAATAATCATCTTCTGCTTCATGTCGGTCTGAAGGGTAAAAGCATCGATAAATCGACCCTGCCTCCATCAAACCTTGATTTCCTTATAGACGTTTCCGGTTCAATGGATGAGCCAAACAAACTTCCACTTCTGAAATCGGCTTTCGGCCTACTTGTAAATGAGCTCAGGCCACAGGACAGGGTAGCAATAGTCGTTTATGCAGGAGCTGCTGGCATGGCCCTTGAATCGACTGCAGGTAACAGTAAAGAGGTCATAATGAAAGCAATTGATGATCTTGAAGCCGGAGGATCAACTGCCGGTGGAGAAGGATTGAAGCTCGCGTATGCTGAGGCTGAAAGAAATTTCATTAAAGGGGGGAACAACAGGATTATTCTTGCAACGGATGGCGACTTTAATGTTGGAGAGTCGAGTAATGGGGGAATGGAAAAGCTTGTCGAGGAACAGCGCGAAAATGGAGTTTTTATAACCGTTCTTGGGTTCGGTATGGGAAATGTAAAGGATGACAAGATGGAAATAATTGCAGATAAGGGTAATGGCAACTACGCTTATATTGATAATCTCCAGGAAGCCAGAAGAGTACTTGTTCGTGAATTCGGAGGCACGCTTTTTACAATAGCAAAAGATGTCAAGTTTCAGATCGAATTTAATCCCAGTAAGATTCAGTCATACAGGCTTATAGGATATGAGAACAGGCTTCTTGCAGCTGAAGATTTCAATAATGACAAGAAAGATGCCGGCGACATGGGATCAGGACATAATGTGACTGCATTATATGAAATTGTACCGGAAGGCGCTGATGAAGGACGTCCTTCAATAGACCCGCTTAAATATCAGAGACCGACTGTCAATGTTGAAAAGGCAAATGACAATGAGTACCTTAATATTAAGATCCGTTATAAAAAACCCGATGGTGTTACAAGCATGCTCCTTGAGAAACCTGTTGCAGGTGGAGTAAAAGAAATTAAGTATGCTTCTGAGAACCTCAGATTTGCTGCCTCTGTTTCGGAATTCGGCATGCTGCTTCGCAGTTCGGAATTCAAAGGCAGCTCTACACTTACAAGCGCAATTGAGCTGGCGTCTGGCGCAAGAGGAGTGGACGAAGAAGGTTATCGGGCCGAGTTTATACGACTGATGAAGACAGTAAGGGATATGAAGCTTATAAGTGATCGCAACTAATTAAATGAGATTGCAACTATTAAAATGGTGGGGATAAATATTCCCCGCCATTTTTATTTATCCTTTTTCAAATAGTCATCAATCTTCTTAAAAGTCCTTCTTCCAGCTGCAATTGCATTCACAACAAGGCTTGCTCCGGAAACCGAATCCCCGGCAGCGAATACCTTCTCCCTGCTTGTCATGAAATTACTGTCGACCTTCAGGTTTTTTCTCTGGTCAAGCTCAAGTTCGAGCTCCTGAACGAGCCCTTCGCTTACAGGATGAAGAAATCCGAGGGCGAGAACAACCATATCGGCGGGAATTATTCTTTTAGTATCCGGCAGAGGAACCATTAAAAATTTGCCATTCTCCTTTATCCACGAAACTTCTTCTACCTCAATGCCGGTAATATGGTTACTTCTCCCGATGAACTTAATGGCAGAGAGACTCCAGAATCTTTCACAACCCTCTTCATGGGATGTGGATGTCTTGAGCAGCTTTCCAAAATATGGCCAGGGATTGTCAGAGGTCCTTTCGAGCGCAGGCTTCGGAAGTATCTCTATTTGCAAAACGCTCTTCGCCTTCTGCCTTATTGCCGTTCCTACACAGTCTGATCCGGTATCTCCCCCGCCAAGGACAACCACCTTGAGCCCTTCCGCACTTATCCTGTCGTTAAGCAATATTACCTCACCGTAATTGACTCTGTTCTGCTGTGAAAGATAATCCATCGCAAAATGGATGCCATCCAAATGGCGGCCTTCAATATCAAGATCCCTCGGGTGCATCGAACCTGTGGCGATACAGACAGCGTCGAACATACTAAGCAGCACCTTCCCGGGAATATCCTTTCCGATCTCGGTTGAACACTTAACCTGCAATCCTTCAGCTATCATGAGGTTGAGTCGCCTGTCAACTGTAGCCTTGCTGAGCTTGAAATCGGGGATTCCATACCGCAGCAGCCCTCCGGCTTTCTCATTCTTTTCGAAAAGGGTCACTTCATGACCCGATTTATTGAGGAGATCAGCAGCAGCCATGCCTGCCGGACCACTACCGATAACAGCTACTTTTTTGCCGGTCCTTACTTTTGGATGCGATGGCTTAATATAGCCTTCATTGAAAGCCTTTTCAATTATTGCGACTTCATTCTCGCGTATTGTTACCGGGTCTTTACCTATGTTCAGTACACATGCATGTTCACAGGGCGCAGGGCAGATCCTACCTGTAAATTCCGGAAAGTTATTTGTGGCATTCAGCCTTTCATATGCACCTCTCCAGTCGCCCCTGTAAAGCATGTCGTTCCATTCAGGGACCAGGTTGTCCACCGGGCATCCCCAGTGACAAAATGGAATTCCGCAATCCATGCATCTGGAGGCCTGAAGCATCCTGTCCTCACTATTAAGAACCTGTTCCACTTCGCTGAAGTCACCTATCCTTTCATTAAGAGGACGGTTTCCGGCTTCTTTTCTTTTTACCTTTAAAAAACCTGTAGGGTCTGCCATATCAATGACTTTTCAATCTTTTATATGATAATTACATGCCGGAAGAGAATTCAACATCCATCTCAACTCCGGCTATTTTCTTCCTGAGTTCCTCGAGCTTCTGCTCTTCAAGAACTTTCTTATAATCGTAGGGGATCACCTTAATGAACTGCGGCAGATACCTATCGAATTCGCCAAGTATTCTTCTGGCTTTTTTACTTCCGGTAAATTCCGCATGGCTTGTTATAAGGTTTTTCAGCTCATTCATGTCGGCCATATCTTCAACAAGGGATAATTCAACCATACCCATGTTACAGTAGTAGTCGAAGTTCCCAGCTTCATTGAAAACGTAAGCTATTCCGCCGCTCATACCGGCAGCAAAGTTGTTTCCGGTAGCACCCAGAACCAGTACTTTTCCTCCGGTCATATATTCACAACAGTGATTTCCGGCACCTTCAACAACGGCTATTGCACCGCTGTTCCTCACTGAGAATCTTTCACCGGCGATCCCTGAAATGTAGATCTCACCTGAAGTAGCTCCGTAAAGGACAGTATTTCCGATTATTATGTTCCTGTCCGATTCAAAGGTAGAGCCGGCAGGCGGTACAACAATTATTCTTCCTCCCGAGAGGCCTTTGCCCAGATAGTCATTTGAATCACCTTCAAGCCGGAGTTCAACCCCTTTGGCGAGAAAGGCTCCGAAACTCTGACCGGCCGAACCGGTAAACCTGCATCTTATTGTTGCATCAGGCAGCCCTTCAGCTCCATATTTTCCGGCAATTATTCCAGAAAGCATTGCACCGGTTGTCCTGTCTGTATTTTTTATGTTCTTTTCAATGTAAACCGGCTGTTGATTGTTAACAGCATTTTCGGATTCTGAAATAAGCTGCCTGTCAAGAATATCCTCGATCTTATGTTCCTGTTTGTCGACACTGTACATTGGATTTGCTCGAGCATTATCTGGCAATGTAAGGAACCCTGAAAGATCAAGGTTTCTTGTCTTCCAGTGGTCAGCCTCCGGATTTCTCTCAAGAAGATCGAATCTTCCTATTATCTCATTCATTGACCGGAATCCCATTTCAGCGAGTGTTTCCCTTACTTCTGTGGCCAAGAATGTGAAGAAATTTACAAGGTAATCGGCCTTACCAACGAATCTCTTTCTGAGTTCTTCATTCTGAGTTGCAACTCCGACAGGGCAGGTATTCAGATGGCACTTTCTCATCATAACACATCCCAGTACAACCAGTGCACCCGTGGCAAAGCCAAATTCTTCAGCACCAATCAGGGCCATCATTACAATATCCCTTCCGGTCTTAAGCTGCCCGTCAGCCTGAATCTTTACCCTTCTCCGGAGGTTGTTCATGACAAGGGTCTGCTGCGTTTCGGCCAGTCCAAGCTCCAGCGGAAGTCCAGCATGCTTGATAGATGAGGTCGGACTTGCTCCGGTACCTCCTTCAAAGCCGCTTATTGTAATAAGGTCGGCGTGGGCCTTGGCAACACCCGCTGCAATTGTTCCAACCCCGCTTTCCGAGACAAGCTTTACGCTGATCTTTGCTACCGGATTCACATTCTTCAGATCGAAGATAAGTTGTGAAAGATCCTCAATGGAATAAATATCGTGATGGGGCGGGGGAGAAATAAGTGTAATTCCGGGTATCGAATACCTTGTCTTTGCAATTATCTTATCAACCTTATGACCCGGAAGCTGTCCGCCTTCACCGGGCTTTGCCCCCTGGGCTATCTTAATCTGCAGCTCGTCAGCATTTACAAGGTAATTAGTAGTAACACCAAAGCGACCGCTGGCAACCTGTTTTATCGAACTTCTGCGGCTGTCTCCGTTCTCCATTGGCTTGAACCTTTCCGGATCTTCGCCTCCCTCGCCTGTATTACTCCGTCCGCCAATCCTGTTCATAGCGATGGCCATTGCTTCATGCGCCTCCTTGCTTATGGACCCGTAAGACATTGCCCCTGTAACAAACCTTTTCAGTATATTCTCAACAGGTTCAACTTCATCCACAGGAATTGGATTTGTCTTCAGCTTAAAAAGTCCCCTTATAAAAGATGGCTGGGAAGTGTTTGTGTTTACCCGGCTTGTGAACTCCTTGAATTTGCTGTAGTCGTTCGTTCGGGTGCTCCACTGAAGAAGTGATATTGTTTCAGGATTCCAGGCGTGATGTTCACCGTGCTTCCTGTAGTTATATACACCTTCTGTAAGGATCTCAGGCTGCAGATCATCGGCATATGCTTTCCTGTGGGGAATAAGCACCTCTTCGGCAATTTCACTGAAGCCAATGCCTCCTATCCTTGATACTGTTCCTGCAAAGTATTTGTCAATGACATCTTTATGAATGCCGATGGCTTCAAATATCTGCGATGACCTGTAGCTTCTGAGGGTACTGATGCCCATCTTCGACATTATCTTGAGTATCCCTTTGTTTATTGAATTGACATAGTTTTCCTCTGCTTTCTGGTAGTCGAGCTGAATAGCTTTTTCCTTAACCAGCTTTTCAATTATGGCGAAGCTCATATAAGGGTTTATTACGCTTGCCCCATATCCAAAAAGAAGTGCAAAATGCATGACTTCTCTTGGTTCAGCCGATTCGACAACTATATCGATCTGCATCCTCTTGCGTTTCTGGATCAGATGATGGTGTACTGCCGAAACAGCCATAAGTGACGGGATAGGGGCAATGTTTTCATCTATCCCGCGATCGGAAAGTATTATGTAGTTTTTACCTTCATCAACTGCCTTCTCCGCATCGTGGCAAAGCTTGTCGACAGCGCTTTTTAATCCGTCCGCACCATTGCGGGCATCAAAATGCATCTTGAGGTTTGCAGAGGAGAAGCCCTTATATCTCAGATTTGTAACAAGTTCGAAGTATGTATTCGAGATTACGGGGTTTCTGAATCTTACCATCTTGACATGGTCGGGGGAGGTCTCGAGCAAGTTTTGCTGAAGCGATCCGAGATATCCCGAGAGTGTCATTACAAGCTCCTCTCTTATAGGGTCAATAGGCGGATTGGTGACCTGAGCGAACAACTGCTTGAAATAGTTGAAAAGGCGGTACGGCTTTTTAGAAAGCACTGCGACAGGTACATCATTGCCCATGGAACCTGTTGGTTCCTTTCCCGTTGCGGCCATTTCTTTAATTATCCTTTCAATATCCTCGAACGAGTAGTTGAAGGAGGTTATATATTTCTGATACTGGTTGCCCAGGTCGGGAGATAGATGGTGACCGATCTCTATTCTTTCGAGCCTTACCATATTCTGCTCAATCCATTTCTCGTATGGGTACTCTGATGCAAGCTGTCTTTTGAGCTCTTCATCGTAAAGTATTTTACCTTCCTGTGTGTCTACAAGAAGCATTTTTCCAGGGCGAAGTCTTCCCTTTGATTTTATTTCGCAGGGCTCGAATGACTGTACTCCTGTCTCGGAGCTCATTATTATAAGGTCATTTTCAGTAATGACATATCTTGACGGACGCAGTCCGTTCCTGTCGAGCATGCCTCCTATATATCTTCCATCGGAGAATATGAGTGACGCAGGTCCATCCCATGGCTCCATGAAAGTGGAATGATACTGGTAAAAGGCTCTCAGTTCGGGAGGTATGGGATTCTTCTGATTTATTGATTCGGGAATTAATATAGACATTGCATAAGGCAATGATTTTCCGCTCATTATTAAAAATTCGAGCACATTGTCGAGTGAGGCGGAGTCGCTTTTACCCGGTTCTATCACAGGGTAGAGCCTTGAAAGATCGCCCAGCTTTTCTGATTTAAGGATTGATTCCCTCGCTTCCATCCAGAAGCGATTGCCCTTTATAGTGTTTATTTCACCGTTATGTCCAAGGTACCTGAATGGTTGTGCGAGATCCCAGCTTGGAAAGGTATTTGTACTGAAGCGTGAATGAACAAGCGCTATAGCACTCTGGAGGTGTTCGTCCTGAAGATCAAGAAAATACTCCTTTAGCTGGTTTGACATGAGCATTCCTTTATATACGAGGACTTTTGTTGAGAGACTCGGCAGGTAGAAAAAACTTTTCTGTTTCAGTTCCGAATCCCTTACAGTTTTTTCGGCACGTTTCCTTATAATATAGAGTTTTCTTTCAAG
>JBBIIS010000029.1:0-23886 GCA_037446375.1 Bacteroidota bacterium
CTCACTCCTACAGTCCCGACCAGCATTCCCGCACCCCATCCTCCGGATATCTCAAACTGGTCGTTTGCTCTCTCCTCCAGCTTATAAAGAAGATCAACCGTTCCGTTCGCCGGATCGGGTATGGGCTGCGGCTGGATCTTTTCAGGATCAAAATGGCCCAGAACGCCCACCTGGCGAACTGAGCGGATTATATTTTCTTTGCTGAACAGGTCGCCGGGAAGAGTATAGAGTTCCCTTCTGGGTACATGCTCATTTGTTCTTGTATTTCCGCTAATTATAATATTGTTAAGGTAAGCCTGATCGCCTTCATATATCCTGATCTCAAGATCTATTGAATCTCCTTCAACTTTTGATTCAACGGGAACAAGCCGGGAAAAAAGATAACCATGATCAAGATAAAGGGAGCTCACAGCATCCTCATCTACTGTCAGTTTTTTCTCAAAAAGCGACTGGTTGTAAACCGAGCCCCTTTCAATATTAAGTTTCCTGGCAAGAAAATCTTTGGGATATATACTGTTACCGACCCAGTTGATATTTCTGATAAAGTACTGTTTGCCTTCAAATAATCTTAACTGCAGGCCTATCCTGCTATCGGAGACTTTATATATCGAGTCCGAAAGGATTGCAAAATCCTTGTAGCCGTTATCATTATAGAATGTATAAAGCTTTAATTTATCCTCCTCATATTTGGATTGGATGAACTTTGAAGACCTGAAAAAATTCCAGTTCTTAACCTTAGTGCTTTTCATTTTATGCGCAAGCTTATGTGCTTCGAACGCGCTGAGACCAATGAATTTTATCTCTGCTATTTTAACCTTGCTCTTCTTGTCGATCTTTACAGTTACAATAACATTATTCGGCCTTTCAGGGTCCTCTTTCTGTACAAAGGTTACCTCAGTATTAAGGTATCCTTTCCCAATGTAATGGTCCTTGATTATCCTCTCGGTGTTGTTAAGGGCATATGCAGTTACCTGTGATCCGTTCGGAAGCGATATCTTTTCATTAAGGTCCTGCATTTCCGAGCTCTTTATACCTTCAAGCTTCAGCGATGAAAGCCTCGGTCGCTCCTGAAGATAGATATCCAGTGTTATTGAATCGTTAACTGCTTTTGTGTATGTCACCCTTACATCAGAGAACAAACCCTGTTCGTAAAGTTTCTGAACTGCAAGTGTCACCTTATCACCCGGAACGGCAATCTCTTCTCCGACCCTTAATCCCGATATACCTATGAGGGCATTCGAATCGAGATACTTTACTCCTGAAATTGTAACACTTTTAAGAATATAATCACCTGGGGCGACATAATTTGCAATTCCCTTTTCGTCCTGTCCATAAGAATTGAATCCCACTAAAATCAGTGACGCAACTGTTAAAATCCACTTTAATCTGTTAATCAGCATTTTAATATTATTTATCCAGAACCTGATCACTTGTTTTTCCAAATCTTCTCTCACGCTTCTGATAGTCAAGAACAGCTTTGTAAAAATCTTCCTTGCCAAAATCGGGCCAAAGAAGATCAGTAAAGTATAATTCCGTGTATGCAAGCTGCCATAGAAGGAAATTGCTTATTCTCAACACGCCACTTGTTCTGATCATTAACTCGGGATCAGGGATGCCGTTTGTAGTAAGATATTTCTCAAATGCATTTTCATCTATCTGAGACGGAGTTATTCTATTATTTGTTACATCATAGGCAAGCTTCCTTGCTGCTTCAACAATTTCCCATCGAGAGCCGTAGCTTAGTGCAACAACGAGATTAAGCCCATTTGCCGAAGATGTGATCTTAATTGTTTCAAACAGTCTTTCACGCACATCCTCTGCGAGCCTGCTAAGATCTCCGACAGCCATGAGCTTTACATTATTTTTAAGCAGGGTTGCAGTTTCATTGTTAAGCGACTGAACCATAATTCTCATAAGTGCAGAAATCTCCTCATCAGGCCGGCTCCAGTTTTCCGTAGAAAATGTGTACAAAGTCAGATATTTAAGTCCCAGTTCGGCAGCACATTCAATTACAGACCTTACAGCATTTACTCCCTGCTCGTGTCCAAAATTCCGCTCCATGCCCCTCTGAACGGCCCATCTGCCATTGCCATCCATTATGATCGCAACATGCACAGGAAGCTTTTCAGTATTAATTTGTTCTCTTACTGACATATATCTTATTTCCTCTTTCTGGAATCCACATCCTCGTATGCCGGACATCCTGCAAGCCTGTTATACATTTTCCATGTAAGGGCAACTCCCGTAAATGTGTACCAGTCATTGTTATGCAGCCAACCATGATTCGCGGGATCTATAAAATCTTTTAAGCCGTCAAAGTTATCATAAAAAGTCTTACGAAAGCCATATTCAATCTCCAAACCAAGATTTTTATAAACATTAACTTTGAATCCAAAGGAGAAGGGTATTACAGGAATCACGGCAAACGAAGTTGTATTTACAAATGCCACACCTACTCCCCCGGCCATATAGGGTGTGTAATTCCATCTTCTCCCAAGGGTTGAGTACGTGAAAAAGTTGAATTCAAATTGAGCCGCTGTTTCACCAACTTCACCTGAGAATTTTGCCGCTCTTGCCTGCTGGAACGCATTCTTGAAATCAAGATCATTGCCTCTCAAACCGCCTAAAAGCACATTTAATCTGACTGATTGCCTCGGGTTGAAATTATACCTGTAGAAAGCTCCGGCAGCAGGAAGGGGTGCATACAATAATTTACCGGGATTTATGTCGCCAATATAGCTTGACACTCCTGCCAAAACACCGAAATCAGCATTCCTCTGTCCAAAAACTGACAAAAAAGATGGTAAAAGTAAAATGAGACAGAATAATTTCTTCATCAAGGGGACGCAACGGTTCAAAATTTCCTTTTACTTAAAAACTTCGGCAATCCATTCTGCATAGTTGGTATTTTATAAGTAAAAGTAAAAGTCAAAAAATAATAAACGTCATTTGACTTTGAATATTGCGATGAATAGCCATCAAGATAATCTGAGAAGGAATATCTGCCGGCAAGCTCTACTCCAAAGCTATAGTCGGGACTTATAAGATAATTTGCTCCGAGGCCAACCGGGATTACTGCTGTAAATCCACCTTTTACCATCCCTGCGGAAACAAGCGCATTATTTCCCCTGACACTGTAAGACAGGCCGCCGAATCCTGTAAATGCATAAATATCCATGAAAGAGAAGAACGACCCGTTAACTCGCTTTCCTTTAGAATAGGAGAATTTATTCTCCTGGGTGCTTTTAATAAAATAATATTCACCTGTCACAACAGGTTCAAAAAATGTTGTGGTAGCTTCCAATCCCCTTGATTCATTTGAACCTTTAGAGTCAATAGCATGGAACATTCCGAAGGTGAAGCCCAGCTTTATGCTGAATTCTGGAATAACCCTGTACCTGAGGGCTCCTTCAATATTGAACCTTGTCTGGTGCAGGATGAAATCTTTCAGGCCAAGAATATTCACAGTCTGCGAAAATCCGCCGATATCTCCGAAGAACTGAGAAATACCGGCACCGCCTATCACCTCCATCCTTTTCGTTTTAAAAAGTTCCTGTGACTGGGCAAAACCGGTAAAAAGACAAAAAAACAACAGTCCTGAAAGGAGTTTCATAGTTCCTCTTCTTTAATTACAGCTACAAATATAATAATCTAATTAATTTAACGTGATACAGAGGCTTTTAATTGTCCTGGTTACGTTTATCTGCTCCCCACATAAGCTTGTTTCTCAGAGTACTGTAAAAATCTCGTCCCCTGATCATTATAGTTTTAAGCTTTTCAGGATATCTGGTTAACCTGATCTCATTATCAACTGAAACCCGTTCAGACCTGAAGTCGCATGTTACAAGGTACTCATCACTTCTCCCTTCTATAACCATCCTCAGCTTGCTGTCGCCCGTAAGAATAATCGGACGTATCGTAAGATTATGAGGAGAGATCGGAGAGATAATAAGGCTCTCATCCTCCGGAGAAAGAATTGGCCCGCCGACACTAAGGTTATAAGCAGTTGAACCGGTCGCTGTTGAGATTATCAGGCCATCACACCAATACGTGTTTAAATATGTTTCGTCTACAAACACATTTATAGTGATCATGCTAGGATCGGCTTTCTGAATTGTAATTTCATTAAGTGCCACTGAATCCCCATCTTCAAAAAGAGATTTGGGTTCCGTCAGGTGAAGCAGACTTCTTTCAATAATTACATAGTCGCCCCTGAAAAGAAGATCCATCGATTTGATAACCTCATCTTCAGATATATTGGCAAGAAAACCCAGCCGCCCTGTATTAATCCCTGCAACCGGAATGCCAAGCCCCTTTACATTGATCATTGTTTCGAGAAAGGTGCCATCACCTCCAATACTCAGAACAAGGTCCGGCAGGGCCGTTAATGAAGAGAGTTCCGTAAACTTCTCTATAAGCATTCCACCCGGGCATATCGAAGGCTCTCCCGCTTTCTCATAAAGCTGAATAGCGATACCCCTTTTGCAGAAATCCTTTATAAGCTTGAGGATCACCTCGTTTGTCTTTGCCCCTTTGCCGGAACTGTAAATAGCTACCCTGTTTAGCATGGCGGATCAGATATTCAGATATTTAATCAGCATATCTAACCTTTCGGAGTAAAAGCGATCGAGGTTATCATCGTTTGCGAGCCATGTCTTCACATCATAGCTGTACCTTTCAAAGGTTCTTATGACAGAGGAAAGATCGTTCGAATTCACTTTTAAAGTTAATTCCAACCTTGTAGAATCGGATGGAGAGGTTATATACATGCTGAGCACCTTGATATTATTCCCTTCAATTATCTGGGCGATCTGCGATAGGGAATAATCCCTCTCCAGCAATTCAAGAACAATAATTCCACCGGGCTGGTCAAGGGAAGAAATCGCCGATATATGCCTCAGCAGTTCAGCAGCAGTGATCACCCCCTTGAAATGTCCGTTCTCATCCAGAACGGGGATCACAGAAAGCTTAAGCCTTGAAGCTAGGCCGATAATCTCAAACAGATGCTGCTCCATAGTGACAAAGGGCTTAAACAGAGTAAGCTTGTGATTTCCGATAGGCTCCTCAGGCTGGTTCATATCATAAATATCAGCATCCGATATGAGTCCAAGAAAATCCTGGTTATTGACAATAGGCAAATGAGATATCCTGAATATCTCCATCCAGTTCAGCGCTGTCTGCCCCGTATCCGATGTCTTAAGGGATGGAATTATTTCCGAAATTATATCTTTTGCCTGCATTTAATCAGAGTGTTTTCTAATTTTCAACTAAAATAAGAAAAAAAACAGCAGTTATTGTATTTTTGCACATCAAATAAGGAACAGTCAATTATCCGATTTGAGGGATGACAAAGTTAAGTGTAAATATCAACAAGATCGCAACAATAAGAAATGCGAGGGGCGGGAACATACCGGATGTAAGGCTTGCAGCAGTTAACTGCCAGCGTTTCGGGGCTGATGGCATTACAGTTCATCCGAGACCTGATGAACGCCACATCAGGTATAGCGATGTTCATGAGATCGGAGAGATAATAACAACAGAATTCAATATTGAAGGTTATCCTTCCGAAGGATTCATTGAACTTGTTATCTCCGCTCATCCCGACCAGGTTACCCTCGTTCCTGACCCTCCGGGGGCAATAACTTCAAGTTCGGGCTGGGATGCGATCAGAAACATCGAATTCCTTAAAAAAATTATTCCCCGATTCAGGGAACATAACATCAGGACCTCAATCTTTATTGATACTGACATTGAAAATATAAGGAGTGCGGCAATTACAGGAACAGACAGGATCGAACTTTACACCGAGCCATTTGCTGAAATGTTCCCTCACAACAGGGAAAGAGCTATAGAACCTTTCATAAAAGCTGCCGAAGAGGCCAGAAAATTGGGGCTTGGACTCAATGCCGGACATGATCTTAGTCTTGAAAATCTGAAATACTTCAGTGAGAATATTCAGTGGCTTGATGAGGTCTCAATAGGCCATGCTCTTATCTCTGATGCTCTCTATTTCGGTCTTGAGAATACAATCCAGATCTACAAAAGGCAGCTTGTAAAATAGTTTCACTATGAAACTTTTTTTCCGAAAATACGGAAATGGTCCCTCACTTGTTATTCTTCACGGCCTTTATGGCTCGTCGGATAACTGGGCCACAATTGCCGGAAAATTATCTTTACATTTTTCTGTCATTATCCCTGACCTCAGGAATCATGGTCAGTCGCCGCACAGCGATGTCCATTCATACAATGCAATGGCAGATGACCTGAATGAGCTTGTAAAGGATAATTTGAAGGGCAAATTCATACTGGCCGGACACAGTATGGGAGGAAAAGTTGCAATGAATTTTGCCCTGAAATGGCCCGAAATGTTAAATGGGCTTGTCATTATAGATGTATCTCCTTTTGGCTCAACGGATCCGCAAAATCCATTTTTCAGGGAGCATAAGGAGATACTCGATTCTATTGTTTCTCTTTATCCGGGTTCTTTTAAATCCAGAAACGAAATTGAAACAGCCCTTTCGGAACAAATTCATTCCGGGAGAACAAGAGGCTTTATCATGAAGAATATCAGACGAACCTCAGAAGGAAATTTTGACTGGAAGCTGAATGCCAACGCCCTGCTTTCAAACCTTTCACTTATAACTGACGGAGTTATTAAAAAAGAAGACAATATTTTCCCTGTCTCAGGTTTTCCGGTAGTTTTTGTGAGAGGAGGAAATTCAAATTATATTGATCCCGGAGACTTTAAAGCCATACAGAGAACTTTCCCTTCTGCTGAGCTTGTGACTATAAAGGATGCGGGGCACTGGATCCATGCCGAAAAGCCCGATGAGCTGTCGCGCGTATTTGTTGATCTTATTAAGGGAGATTAATCAAAAACAGTTACGGATTCGACCATGCTTTCCTCAATTACCGGAAGGTTCATGAACTTCAGGATAAGCTGTGCCACAGTAAGAACATCCTTCTCACAGTATTTTGCAATGCGCTTCAGATCATGCTCTTTCCAGTATGTATCCGCAACCATGCTGCCATCAATATCGTCTTTTGGTGACTTTATCCCAAGGATTGACGAAAGGAGGTCGAGTGAAGTAAAGTTCTTGTAGTCGCCGAATTTCCAGAGCTCCATTGTATCAAGAAGCTTTACCTCCCATGGTTTCTTGCCAGCATTATCGAGAATTTCAGGAATGTGAAGACCATTTACAACCATTCTTCGTGCAATATAAGGAAAGTCGAATTCCTTTCCGTTGTGAGCGCATAATGTCAGCTCCCGCCCTTTTGATGACCTTAAAAGGAGATCCGAAAAGTCTGCCAGGAGGATTTTCTCATCATCCCCGAAGAATGACTTCAACCTGAACCCATATGGATTCCTGTCTTTCAGAAGGCCCGCTGAGATGCAAATGATCTTACCGAACTCTGCATAAATCCCTGCCCTCTGGAATACCTCACCTGCAGACTGATCTTCCTTCCTGAATGCAGCAGACTTTTTTTCCCAGAATGTTTGCATGGAAGGAGTTAATTCTTCGAGCGTGGGAAATGAAGGAACGGTTTCTATGTCGAGGAAGAGAATATCCTCAGGCTTTATGTTATCAAGCATATTTTCAGTTTTTTTCCTTTTGCAGATGTTGTCGAATTATCGTAATAAGTACCTCAATGCCTACCTGGTTCTCACCTCCGCCCGGAATTATTATGTCGGCATATCGCTTTGATGGTTCAATAAACTGAAGATGTGATGGCTTTACAGTTTCATTGTACCTGTCAAGAACCATTACCACCGAACGTCCGCGCTCCATAATATCCCTCCTGATAACTCGCCCGAGTCTGTCATCAGCATCGGCATCAACAAACACTTTAATGTCGAGCATATCGCGTAATCCGCTGTCGGTAAGTATAAGGATACCCTCAACAAGTACAACCCTTGCGGGCTTTACCGGTATAGTTTCCGCCGACCGGAGGCACGTGAGGTATGAATAAACTGGCATTTCAATTGGCTTGCCACTTTTAAGCTGGTTAAGATGATCTATAAGAAGCTGAAATTCAACAGAATCCGGATGGTCAAAATTAATTTTCTGTCTCTCTTCAAGAGAGATCTGGCAATTGTCCCTGTAATATGCATCCTGAGGCATAACTATCACCTGATCTCTGTGAAATTCATCAATAACCTTGTTAACCACAGTCGTCTTGCCTGATCCGGTACCACCCGCGATTCCCACTATAAGCATAAAATTTATATTTTTGTGAAAATATTCCTTATCAAAAATAGTAATTATAAGCTCATGGTAAAACATATCGTTCTCTTTAAGCTTACCTCTTTCATAAACACTGTAGAAAAAGAGCGACAGCTGGAACAGATGAATAAAATTTTCTCGGTTTTGCCTGATCAGCTGCCTTTTATAATTGATTTCCGTACTGGTAAGAATATTTCAAACGCTGGTCATGCCTGGGATTTTGTTATTGATTCTGTTTTCAGTTGTGCAGATGATCTGAATTTATACCAGAATAGTCCTGAGCACCTGTTAGCTGTTAAAGAGGCATCGGTTATTTTAAAAGAGAAGGCAGTTGTAGATTACGAATTTTAAAATCTTATTATGAGTGAACTATATCCTCTAAAGTTTGAACCTGTACTGGTCGATAAGATATGGGGAGGAAACGGGCTTGCAACAAGATGGGGAAAGAGCGCTGACCCGTCAAGAAAGATAGGTGAAAGCTGGGAATTATCGGCTGTTGCGGATAATCTTTCAATTGTCAGCAACGGATTCCTTGCCGGTAACAACATAGAAGAGATAATTGAGGTATATATGGGTGATATTACCGGCGAGGCTGTGTTTGATAAGTTTGGCATAGAATTTCCGCTGCTGATAAAATTCATTGAGGCAGCCGGGGACCTTTCAATACAGGTACATCCTAATGATGCTCTTGCCAGGGAGAGACACAATGCCTATGGCAAAACCGAAATGTGGTATATACTCGAGAACCATCCCGGATCAAAAATATACACCGGGTTTAGTTCAGGGACCTCAAAGGAATTATTCCTCGACGCACTTGGAGAAGGAACGCTTCCCGGCATGCTGAACACGGAGGCAAGCAAACCGGGTGACGTCTATTTCACACCTGCCGGCAGGATACATGCCATCGGAGCCGGCAACCTCCTTATTGAGATCCAGCAAACCTCCGATATTACTTACAGGATCTTCGACTGGAACAGAAAAAACTCCGACGGCACGGAACGCGAGCTCCATAACGACCTCTCTCCCGATGCAATAGACTATTCGGCTTCAGCCAATAATGTAATTCGTAAGGAACCTGTCACAGACAGCACTGTTAATCTTGTCAGTTGCGAATACTTTGTCACAAATATTCTCCAATTCAATAGCATCGTCTTTAAGGACTACAACCTTTTTGACTCCTTTATACTCTACATTTGCCTAAGCGGTGAATTTCTTATCCACTGGGATACGGGAACAGAGATAGTAAAGAAAGGCGAGACTGTATTAGTCCCTGCAATGATAACCGAGGTTGAGCTCGAACCCCGTCCTGAGGCAAAGCTACTTGAGGTCTTTATTAACAGCTCTTTTCAAAAATCACTTTAAAATGAAAAAAAATATACTTCCCTTTCTGGCTGCTGTTATAGTCCTGTTCCAACCGGGCTGCACGGGGAAAACGGCAAAAAAACAGGAATCTGTGGCTGCAGCTGACACACAATCAGTAGCTGATACCGGCTATACCGGCATTAAACAATTTTACAGCAAAAGGACACTTACTTATGAGGCTACCTTTAAAAACGGCGTCAGGGAAGGACTTATGAAAAGCTATTATCCCAGCGGAAAGGTAAGACAGACCTTCTGGTACAGGAACGGGATGAAGGAAGACACGGCAGTTTGGTTTTACGAGGAGGGAAATGTCTTTCGCAAGACCCCTTTTAAAAGAGACTCAATGAATGGAGTCCAGATCCAGTACTACAAATCAGGAGCAATAAGGGCGAGGATGGCCTTTTTAAACGGACTGAGGAAGCCATGGCTTGAAGAGTACACCAGCGACGGCAAAAAAATAACTGATTATCCGGAAGTCACAATAAAAACAAAGGATAGCTATAAGAAAGACGGGACTTATAATATCTACCTAGAGCTTAACAGGAAGAATATAAAGGTCAATTTTTATAACGGAGAATTTACTGACGGCCTCTTTGCGCCAAAGACCCTTAAGAAGATAAACTCCTCTGATTTTTCAGGTTGCCTGCAGCTTAAGAAGAGCAGTTCATCAGGTCAGGGCTATACCGGCATCATCTCTGAGATCACCACATCTCTTGGGAACAAGCTGCTTGTCTATAACAGGGTAACATTACCATATAGCGATCTCAGGTAACGCCTGGGGAGAAAAATGATCATCAAGTCAGCAAAATTTATAACAAGCAGTGCGAAATTCAGCCAGTGCCCGGCTGTAAAGGCACCCGAGTTTGCCTTTATCGGCAGGTCAAATGTCGGAAAGTCATCACTTATTAATATGGTTACGGGAATTCCGGGACTTGCTAAAGTATCATCCACACCAGGAAAGACACAAACTATCAATCATTTTCTGATAAATGATGAATGGTATATTGCTGATCTGCCTGGCTATGGTTATGCAAAGGTTTCTGCGAAACTCAGGACGAAATGGTCGCTTGAGGTTGAGCATTATATAATAAAAAGGGATAACCTGGTTTGTCTTTTTGTTCTGATCGATTCCAGGATATCACCTCAGGAATCTGACACCCGTTTCATGGAAATGCTTGGCTTGAAGCAGGTTCCATTTGCCAGGATCTTTACAAAGACTGATAAGCTCAAACCCGGGGAAGTGAAGAAGGCAGTTCAGAAATATGATGAGCTAATGCTTGATACCTGGGAGGAACTGCCGGTTACCTTCATCTCTTCATCGACCAGGAAGACAGGAAAAGAAGAACTTCTTAACTTTATTGAACAATCAATTAACATTTTTAAAAAATCCGGCTGAATTAGGCAGGATTTTCTATTTTTGTATCGACATTATCCTGATCATAAACAGCAAAAATTTATAAAGATGTTTGGCAAGGCACCGATGAAACTTTTTTCCTGCAGAGGTTCCAGGCAACTGGCACTGAGGATTGCAGATGAACTTGGGATCGAACTTGGTAAAAGCTCTGTCACTGAGTTTAGTGACGGTGAATTTCAGCCTTGCTACGACGAATCGGTCAGAGGCTGTATGGTTTTCATTGTCCAGTCGACAAATCCTCCGGCTGAAAACCTTTTCGAACTTCTGCTTATGATCGATGCTGCAAAAAGAGCTTCTGCGTATAAGGTGATCGCTGTTATACCATACTATGGCTTTGCCAGGCAGGACAGGAAAGACAGGCCGCGGGTTTCTATCGGATCAAAGTTATCAGCCGACCTTCTCAGTGCAGCCGGTGTTGACAGGGTAATTACGATGGATCTTCATGCTGATCAGATCCAGGGTTTCTTTAATGTACCGGTAGATCATCTTTTTGGCTCAGCAATTTTTGCTCCTTATATCGAAAAACTTGCTCTCGACTATCTTACAGTTTCAGCACCTGATATGGGCGGCTCCAAAAGGGCAAACGCCTATGCAAGACATCTCCAGTCCGAAATGGTACTTTGTTACAAGCTGAGAAAAAAGCCAAATGTTATAGAGGAGATGTCAATAATCGGTGAAGTTGAAGGAAGAAATGTTGTTATAATTGACGACATGGTCGACACCGCCGGTACACTTTGCCTGGCTGCCCAGATGATGACAGAGAGGGGTGCCAGAAGTATAAGGGCTTTTGCCACTCATCCGGTACTTTCGGGAAACGCAATCGAAAGAATAGAGAAATCACCGATTCTCGAACTTGTAGTTACAGACTCAATGCCTTTTAAAAATACATCATCCAAAATAAAGGTTCTTTCAATTGCGGATATCTTTGCAAAAACGATACAGGCAGTCAATATGAACCTCTCGATAAGTACAAATTTTGTATTCTGAATCCTTTGTCTTATATTTGCCAGCCAATTTTTTAAAAAATGTCAAACGTGCAATGGGAGGTTGTCTGGCAGATAATCTTGAGTAGCACAACAACTTAAAGACAAATGAAAACTATCGAAATCAATGGATCATTCAGGAAAGAGCTGGGTAAAAAAAATTCAAAAGAATTAAGAAAAGCAAATAATGTACCCTGTGTCCTTTACGGAGGCAAGGAAAATGTACATTTCTCATCTCATGAGAACAACTTTACCAAGCTTATTTATACACCTGATGCCCACCTCGTTAAGCTGAATATCGAAGGTAAGGTATTTGAGGCCGTTCTTAAAGAGATCCAATACCACCCGGTATCTGATAAAATTATCCATATCGACTTTACTGAAGTTTCGGAAAACAAACCAATCATTATAGGTATTCCCATAAAAGTATCGGGAGATTCCGCCGGTGTTAAAGCCGGAGGAAAACTCAGGATAAGAAGAAGAAGCCTTCTCGTAAAGGGAAATGCAGGCGATATACCTGAGTTTCTCCCTGTCGATATTACAGAGCTTAAGATACATCAGTCTGTGAAGGTCGGCGATCTCTCTTTTGACAAGATCGAACTCATTGATCCTGCCAAATCGATGGTGCTTACGATTGCCACTTCAAGGGTTGCTCAGAAGGAGGAAGAAGCACCTGTTGAAGGAGCTGAAGCTGCTGCACCAGCTGGTGAAGGAGCTGAAGAAGAAAAGAAGTAGTCTGATTCCGGTTTAAAAATTCAGGCAAAGTGAAATACCTCATAGTTGGCCTGGGAAATATAGGAGAAGAGTACCGGAATACTCGTCATAATATAGGATTTATAGCATTGGATGCCCTGGCTAAGGCATCCAATGCTTTTTTTACGAATCGACGGTACGGAGCTGTTACAAGCTTTAAATTCAAGGGAAGAGAGTTTATTCTCCTTAAGCCATCAACTTATATGAATCTCAGCGGCGATGCAGTCAATTACTGGCTGAATAAAGAGAAGATCTCCCGTGAAAATCTTCTTGTTATCGTCGACGATCTGGCCCTGCCCCTTGGAAGCATACGGATGAAACCCAAGGGAAGTGCCGGCGGGCATAACGGCCTTGCCCATATTAATGCAATTCTGGGTACCGACGAATATTCACGCATAAGATTCGGTATCGGGAATAATTTCTCAAGAGGCCACCAGCGAAATTATGTTCTCGGCGAGTGGACAAAAGAGGAAGAAGCAATGCTTGATGAGCGCATTTCAATTGTCGGGGAGATGATAAAATCTTTCGGAACAATCGGAACCGGACTCACAATGACAGCATTTAACAAGCTGGGCAAATCTCCCGAGAACTTGGATGAGCATCCTAATGGAAATGACAAGCCAAAGTGAGCTGAATAAATTAATCCCGATCATATGCCAGACTCAGTGAAAATAAGGATCGACAAATTCCTCTGGGCTGTAAGGATCTTCAAAACAAGAAGCCTGGCCTCCGATGCCTGCAGAAAAGGCAGAATAATAATTAATAATATTCAGGTAAAGCCCTCAAGAACAGTTGATAGTAACGAGATAATCGTCGTTAAGAAGCTGCCCGTCATTTACACCTACAAAGTAATTAAACCTGTTGAAAACCGAGTCTCTGCCAAACTTGTTGAAACATTCGTAAGGGATCTGACACCCGAAGAGGAAAAATCAAAACTCACCCTTGCACGATCGGCAGGCTTCGGCATCAGGCCAAGGGGTTTCGGGCGCCCTACAAAAAAAGAGAGACGGACTATCGACAGGATGACCGAAACTAATTTGGATATCTGAAAAGGTAGTATAAATACTTATTATATTCACCTATTTGTACAATTCTGCCATTTAAAAAACAACCTTCAGTCCATTTTTTTATCTTGCAGTGACTATAATAAAATTAAAACCAGTTCTGCCGGACGGCAGAATAATTTACAAGGTTAATGGGGAAAAATAATATTGAAAAATATTCAGCCTTTTACGAAATTCTCAGAACAGTCGCTAGTTTCTGGCACGATAAATTCTTCTACAGAAAGGTTATTGTAATTGGCAGGGAAAATATCAATCCCGAAGATCATCTTATTTATGCACCAAACCACCAGAATGCACTTATGGATGCCCTTGCGGTACTTTTTGCCCAGGACAGGCCTCTTGTATTTCTTGCAAGGGCAGATATATTTAAAAAAAACTTCATCGCCTCAATTCTTTACTTCCTTAAGATTCTTCCTGTTTACAGGATAAGGGATGGTTATGATAATCTCAAGAGCAACGACTGGATCTTTGACAAAACTATAGATGTACTTAAGAATAAGGTTGGACTCGTTATTCTTCCGGAAGGAAATCATGAAGGAATGAGACGCCTCCGCCAGCTTAAAAAGGGGATCTGCAGAATAGCTTTCCAGGCGGATGAGGCAACAAACTTCACAATGAATATAAAGATCATTCCTGTCGGCCTTGAGTACAGCAACTATTCAAGAATCAGGCAGGTACTGACAGTTGTTTTCGGAAAGCCAATTGAGGTTAGCCAGTTCTATGAATCATACGGGAAAAATCCTCAGAGAGCCATGAACGAGCTCAGGGAAAAACTTTCGGAGGAGATGCAGCAGATTATGGTCCATATTGAGTCAGCAAATGATTATGAGGCGATTGATGAACTCAGAAGCATTATTAACGGGAAATTCAGCGATGACAAGACCACACCCAAGCTGTTCAGGGACAGAATGCTGATAAACAGTCTGAACAGGCTTAAATCGACCTCATCGGACCTTTACAATAAGATTTGTTCTTTAAGTCTTAAGGTAAAAAACGGAGCAAAAGCTCTCAAGTGCGACTACAGACTTCTTGAGAAAAAGAGACATACCCTCCCGGGAATGATTGGAGGAATTTTTACTCTTCTTCTTACATTTCCGCTGTTTGTATACGGATTTGTATTCAATTACCTTTTCATTTCAATACCTAACTTCTCCCTGAAAAATATCCGGGATGTTCAATTTCATTCATCAGTAAGATATGGTATATCACTTTTCATGGCACTTGTAATCATGCCTGTCTATCTCATACTCTCGTTTGTCTTCTTTCATCCATGGTGGATGGCTGTTGCAGTATTTTTCTCAATCCCGTTTGCGGGGCTTTTTTCATGGAGCTACCATCTTCTGTTCAGAAGGGTAAGCGGAGGATTAAGGATAAGAAGTTATGTCAGAAATAATAATAAGGAATATTCTGACCTGAGAGAAAACTTTAACGAGCTTATCTCAGAGATCTTAAAACTTAACAGTTTGTGAAGAATATTTTCAAGGGAAAGGTAATTTGGGTAACCGGGGCTTCATCAGGAATCGGAGAGGCTCTTGTTTATGCCTTTACAGAAAGGGGTGCCACGGTAATCGCATCTTCAAACCAGCCGGAAGAGCTGGAACGGGTAAAGTCAAATTGCCATAAAGCTGCCGGCAAAGTTATTTGTGCTCCCTTTGATCTTTCGGAAACGGAAAAAATAATTGAAGTTGTGCGTGTTCAGATCGCTAAAACCGGTACTGTTGATTACCTTATAAATATAGGAGGCATTAGCCAGAGGGCAACAATAGAGGAGACTCCGATATGGCTCGACAGGAAAATAATGGAAGTAAACTATTTCGGAACTATAGCACTTACAAAAGCTGTCCTGCCTTACATGAGAAGCCAGAGATCGGGACATGTACTTGCCACAAGCAGTATATCGGGACGCTTCGGATTTCCTCTCAGATCGGCATATTCTGCATCGAAGCAGGCACTTCATGGTTTTTTTGAAACTCTACAGCTCGAAGAAAACAGGAAGAATAACATAAGAGCCTCCGTAATTATACCCGGCAGGGTAAGAACAAATATTTCCCTACATGCCCTTGATTCACAGGGGAAGGAACACGGAAAGCTTGACAAGGGACAGGCCGGAGGCATAACCACTGAAAAAGCGGCTTTACAAATAATCAAAGGCATAACAAGGAATAAAAGGGAAATACTTGTGGGAAGCAGTGAACTTATTATGCTTCATATCAGAAGATATTTTCCCTTTTTCTTCTTCAGGATAGCAGACAAGATCAAATCGACCTGACAAAAAACTAATAAAATGAAAGATTTTATAATCAGCGGTATTCAGCAGATCGGCGTGGGCGTATCAGACCTGCAGACTGGATGGAACTGGTACATTGAGCATTTCGGGATGGATTGCCCGATTTTTGAAGATGAAGCAGAAGCAAAGCTCATGCTTCCCTACACAGGTGGTCAGCCGCGGTCGAGACATGCCGTACTCGCATATAACCTTCAAAGCGGAGGTGGATTTGAGATATGGCAATATAAGGGAAGGGTTCCGCAGAAAATTTCTTTTGAAATAAAAGCCGGCAACCTGGGTATCTTTGCAGGGAAGATAAAAGCCAAAAATATTGATGGCGCCTGGGAGTTTCTAAAGTCCAAAGGTGTCACAATTTTTGACCCCCCAACTGCCGACCCGTCCGGAAGAAAGATTTTCTACGTCAAGGATCCATTCGGCAATTTATTCCAGATCGTTGAATCTGCAAACTGGTTTTTAAATGAAAAGAAGCCAACAGGTGGAGCATACGGAGCTGTAATAGGTGTTTCAGACATTGAAAAATCAAAGGTCGTCTACTCAGATATACTCGGATACGATGAAGTTGTTTATGACAAGACTGACACTTTCAAAGATCTTTCAAAGCTTCCGGGGGGTGATATAAAATTCAGGCGGGTGCTGTTGAGGAGATCGGGTCAGCATTTTGGCCCCTTCAGCAGGCTGATGGGGACAAGTGAAATTGAGCTTATAAGCAGCGGAAAGGCTGATGAAAAGAAGATATATGAAGGGCGTTACTGGGGTGATCCGGGCTTCATCCATCTCTGTTTCGACATATCAGGAATGGACAGCCTCAGGGATTACTGCCGGGAAAAAGGACAGCCCTTTACCGTCGATACAAAGGCCAATATGAACGGCGAAAGCTTTGATATGGGGGAAGCTGCCGGCCACTTTGCATATATCGAAGATCCTGACGGAAACCTGATTGAGTTTGTTGAGACACATAAGGTACCCATATTGAAGAAGCTGGGATGGTATATCGATCTTACAAAAAGAGATTACAGGAGGACACTCCCCGACTGGATGCTGAAAACGCTAAGGTTCAATAAGGTGAAGGCTAAATAAAGGTGTGAGGTAAAAGGAGTCCTTAAAGCGGCTTGGGTAAGTGATTCTATACCTTTTCTTTTGCTATCTCCTCAACTCTTCTGAAAACCCTCATTACATTTCCGCCCCATATCTTTTCAATATCCTTTTTTGAATAGCCTCTCTGGAGCAGTTCGATAGTGATGTTCTTCATGTCGGCAACTGTCTTGCATCCATCTATCCCTCCTCCTCCGTCAAAATCGGTTCCTATTCCCACATAATCAATCCCAATAACCTGTACAACATGGTCTATATGGTCAACAGCATCCTTTATTGTTGCAAGCTTGGCATATTTATTCTGGATCTCAGCAAATTCTTTACGCATCAGCCTCTTTCTATCTTCCGAAAGAGTGTTGTATTCCCCATACCTGCTTTTGAGATCAGCAAGCCGGGCATCCATTTCAGGATTCTTTTCAGGTGTCTTAAGGTAGTCGCTCAGGATGCATATCTGAATAACTCCTCCATTCTGCTTCAACGCAAGCAGCATATTATCATCAAGATTCCTGGGGCTTTCACAAAGAGCCCTGCATGATGAATGTGAGGCAATTACAGGTGCGTCTGTTACTTTCAGTACATCATAAAAAGATTTATCGGAGATATGTGATACATCTACCATCATTCCAACCCGGTTCATCTCCTTTACAACTTCTTTTCCGAAATCGGAGAGGCCATTGTTCTCAGGTCCCTTGGGATCGGTGGAGGAATCGCATATATCGTTGTTCTTTGTATGTGAGAGTGTAATATACCTGACTCCCAGATCGTAATACTGCTTTATTTTTGAAATATCCTTCCCAATGGGGTATCCGTTCTCCATTCCTATAAAGGCGGCTATCTTACCCTCTTTCTTTAATCTGTATGCATCATCTGGAGTCAGCGCTATTCCTGCAAGGGATGTGTTCCTTCCGATGTTTTTGTGGATTGTATCAAGCACTGCAAGCGCTTTTTCATGAACCTTATTGAATGTCGAATCATCGCGTGGACCCTGCCCTGTGAATACTGCAAAAAATTCAGCGTCGAGTCCTCCTTCTTTCATTCTGGGGAAATCAACGCAGCCATCTGTATGACGGATACCCAGATCGAAACCTGAACTGTACATATCCATTGGAGTGTCGCAATGGGTATCGACTGTAAGTATGGCAGCTTGTATCTTATCTGCATTCCTTTTAAGCTGTTCCTCCCTTGATATGCATCCGGAGAAAATCAATGCAATAGCCATGGCCACACACAATATTTTCATGATAAAAATCTTTTGTTCATGCTAATATATGAAAAAGGTGATTGCCCCCCCGATTCTTTAACTCTATTTAACATCGCTGTATAAAAGAGAAGGAATTTCAGGCTTTATAAGTACAATTACTGGTACTGAGCAGAATAAATATAATGTAGAAAATCTGGTTTCCCTGTTTTAATTAACTTTCCGCTCTAATACATTTCAAAATGAGAAAGCAGAGGATAGCAATATTAGGCGGAGGTAATATAGGTACGGCTCTGGCATCGGGACTCATAAGATCGAAACAGTTTGATGTCGAAAGAATAACTATTGCTGAAAAACGTGAATCTCAGATCTCCGGTCTGAAAAAGAAAGGATTTAATGCAACAGATAATAGCAGGAAAGCTGTTTCCGAATCAGATATTATTGTATTGGCTGTCAAGCCGCAGCAGTTTCAGGTTCTCGCTGAGGAGATAAAAGGCAGCATCACAAAAAAACATATTCTAATCTCAACTATAACAGGGGTTTTACATAAAGAGATCGAGTCAATATTCGGAACGGTTGCAAATGTGCGCATAATGCCAAATACAGCACTTGAGATATGTGAATCTATGACGTGTCTTTCTTTCAGGAATATGGACCAGGCTCAGGAGGAATTTATAACCGGAATATTTGACGGGGTGGGGAAAACGCTTGTTATACCAGAAGAGCTTATGGCCGCGGCCACTGTTATCGGGGCTTGCGGTATTGCATTCTCCCTGAGGTTCATGAGGGCAATGTCGCAGGGAGGGATTGAGATAGGTTTCAATGCCGAAATTTCTCAGCAGATAACCGCACAGACGGTAAAAGGTGCTGCGAGGCTTATTCTTGAAGGTGACAATCACCCGGAGAAAGAGATCGACAGAGTTACCACTCCTCAAGGTATTACAATATCAGGTTTAAATGAGATGGAGCATCAGGGGCTTAGCTCGGCAGTCATTAAAGGATTAACAACGTCGTACAAAAAGATAGGTAAGATGCATTCGAAGTAAAATGAAAGCCCCGCCTTGAGGGCGGGGCAGCCATGAAAAGAATGGAAAAATTGCTTTTGGACAGTAAAAAGCTTCCTTAAAGTTTTACAACTTTATATACGTTTACCTGGGTACCTTTCATAAGCCGTAAATAATACATACCGGAAGGAAGATCCTCCATATTGATGTCTTTTTCAGTTGATGCCTCATCTATCCTGTCTGTCTTGACAAGTTTGCCCTGAGCGTCGAGTAGATAAAGCAATATTTCCTTATCCGTGGCAGATTCAAACTTTATCTTTACAGTTTCACTGGCAGGGTTAGGATAGATCGTAACTTTAACAGGTGCATCGATATTCTCGTCAATTCCCGTAATTATCAGCTTCTGCTGAAATCCGTGAGTAAGTATCAACGTGCCATCCTGAGATGTGAATGTAGGAATGATCGTTTCGCCAAGGGTCCAGCTGATCGAGAGAGTATTGTCAGAACTGGTATTGTAACCGCCTGCACTTGCGATTACTTCCTGCTTTGTCGTTTGTGCCATAGCCGACACACCGAAAAGCAGTATAATAATCATCAAATTGTTACGTCTCATTGGTTTAGTTTATTAGCTAAGATCAGGTTTCAGGAGTAAAATTATGCATATTTATAACAAAAACCAATTAATATATGTTCATTTTCATGAGTGCCTGAAATGAGAGGACGAATGGCCATACAGTTATGATTAATATATACTTGTGCGGAACCGCATTTTAATATTCACATTTTGATCGCTGAGTTTCTCCTTATACGCAAATACAATAAATTATTTTTAGATTTATATGCCGGTGATGCAACCTGTTTATAAGTTGATTGTCTTTATAACCAGAACATAATAAATCAGTGGAAGAAAAGGAACTGTATATTCATGCACACCTCATTGAAGAGTGCAAGCTGGGGAATAGTGATGCGCAGTTCCGTCTGTACAACCAGTACTCAAAAGCCATGTTAAACCTTGCATACAGGATAACAAGCAACAGGGAGGATGCCGAGGACATACTGCAGGAGTCATTTGTTGATTGTTTCAGGAATATGGGATCCTTCAGGTTTGAATCAACTTTCGGAGCCTGGCTTAAGTCGATCGTAATAAACAGATCTATAAACCTGCTCAGGAAAAAGAAAGTTGATCTTATACTCTTTGAGAACCTCCCGGATATGATAAACTACGATGAACCGGAACCGGAATATAATACTGAAAGTATCTTCCGGGGAATTGAGATGCTGGCCAACGGGTACCGTGTTATTCTTACACTATATCTCCTGGAAGGGTACGACCATTCTGAGATAGCCCAGATATTGGGCATTTCAGAATCTACATCAAAATCTCAATATTCGAGAGCTAAAGAGAAACTAAGAAAACTGATATCATAATAAGTAATATGGACAATTTCGAAGAATATATAAGGACAAACAGGGATGATCTTGACAGGTACGAGCCCTCTCCATCTGTCTGGAAAAAGATCAGCCGGAAAACTGACCGGAATCGGAGAATTTCAATGATCAGATATTCGTCGGCTGCAGCAATTCTTATCATCGCCGGCCTGGCCGCATTTTTCTACCTGAGAAATGAAAGAAAGAATAATGGTACTTCTGTTTCAATGCAGAACCAGCAGGAACTGAGGGAGACAGAGGTATTCTACAACTCTATGTTCAATAATATGTATAATGAAGCAAAAACAATTCTGACAAGTCAGCCTGTTGTGGATAAGGAACTTAAAGAAGGCGTTGCACAGATAGACAGCATTTGCGCCGACCTGAGAAAAGATCTTAAGGATAATGTGTCAAACAGGGAAGTTATTGAAGCTCTGATCCGTAACTACAGGATAAAGATACAACTGCTTGACGATATGCTGAAAGTAGTAAAGCAAAATGAAAACGATGATAAAAAACCTGTAAGTCATGAACTATAGAAAATATAAGATAGCGCTTCTTTTCATAATGCTGTCGGCCTCTCTGCTTGCACAGCCTTTTTCTGAAAAGAGAACATTCAGAAAATCGGTTAAGGCTGACAGGGATATGACCCTTGATGTCAGAAATAAATATGGCACAATCCATCTTACCCCTTCAGCCTCCGACTCAGTAAAGATTACTGTTGAGATAGAAGCTTCTGCATCAAGTCGTGACAAAATCGGAAAGATGCTCGAAGGGATAAATGTTAATATTACTGAAACCGATTTTTTAATTATTGCCCAGACTGAATTCACACAGACGTTAAATATGCTGCTCGAAGATTTTAAGGGTATGACAAATAAAATCTTTCAGTACGATTCACGCGTCCAGATCAATTATTTCATTAGCGCTCCGGAATACATGAATCTAAGGATCGATAATAAATTCGGTGATGTATATATGGAAAGCTGCACAGGGAACACCTCCATCACAATCTCAAACGGATCATTAAAGGCAAACTCGATCAGAAATGCACACGACCTTAATCTCAGCTTCTGTGACGCTACAATTGCCTCGATCGGAGATGCAATTATCGATGCATCTTTTTCTGAACTGACAATAGGAGAATCAGGATCTTTAAAGATCAACTCGGTATCCTCAAAATTCGAATTAAAGAAAACGGACCAGATCAGTACCGAATCAAAAAGGGATAAATTCTTTATCAGGACTATGACCTCACTACACGGAACAGCTTACTTTACGGATTTCAGAATAGATAAACTTACCGGAGATATTGATCTTGTGACAAAATACGGAAGCCTCAATGCTGATCTTATCGAAAAAGGCTTTAAAGCAGTAAATATAAATTCGGGATATTCGGATGTCTACCTGACTTTCGATCCTGCAGCTTCGTATAAACTTGAAATAAGGCATGCAAATACAATTCTTTCACTTCCTGAAACAAATGCGGAGATAGAGAAGAAACCTGTAAATGAGGAGAACAGGGAATATATCAGCTTTGGCTCAGTAGGAAAGAACCCCCGGAATACAAATGTTACAATTGACGCAACAAGAGGCAAGGTCTCAATAAAGTAATAAGGATTAAGTCTCCGTGTTTGATACTTTTTCTGAAGATTTTGTTCTTCCCGTGGTCTCTCTGTTAAACAATTTTTTCAGGAGCTGAAACAGAGTAAAACAAATTTCATACAGAGCGGCCCAGGGTTTTTACCTCTATTTGGATTTGAATTTTGACACACCCTCTTCAAGCCATTTTTTATACTCCTCAACGTTGAGGTTTGTCGGCATGGGGGTATTGAGCTGATTACCTTCGCTATCAATAATTGCGTATAGAGGAAGGGCATTTGTTCTGAACTTCATTATCTCAAGGTCTTCATTGACACTCCCGATAGTCTTTTTAACCTTACCATCTACAGAGGAGGTGACCCAGTCGCTTTCAGGAAGTGACGTCCTGTCATCAGCATAGAGGGCAACTATCACGAAATTTTTCTGAAGACTTTCAAGAATTGAGGGATCAGACCATACCTTAGCCTCCATTAGCTTGCAATTTGCACAGGCATGACCTTTGAAATCAAGAAGAACCGGCTTATGCTGTTCCTTCGCGCATTCGAGTCCCTGCCTGTAATCGAAGTAACCGCTCAGGCCGAGAGGCATTTCGAAAATGTCACCATATTTTGGAACAGAGCATATCTGACTTATATTCACGGAATTTACCTGTGGCGCTGACACTGCTTTTCTCTCAGATATTGCCCTGATAAGGTTGAATTTTGATGTCTCCTGAGAAGGCAGAAGTGCTGAAAGACCCTGAAGCGGAGCACCAAACAGCCCGGGGATCAGGTACACAACAAATGAGAAGACCGCTATAATGAGAAACAGTCTGAAAGTGCCAATATACTTTATCTCAGTGTCGTGGGAAAATTTAATCTTTCCCATAAGGTACATACCCATAAGGGAGAAAATTACTATCCAGATTGCAAGGTAGATATCCCTTGAAAGTATCTTAAGGTTATAGACACTGTCAATGGTCATAAGGAACTTCATACTGAATGCGAGCATGAAAAATCCGAGAACCACTTTCACTGAATTAAGCCATCCCCCCGATTTTGGCAGTTTATTAAGAACTGCCGGGAATAGCGCAAAAATTGTAAACGGCAGTGCAAATGCAAGTCCGAATGCAAACATGCCGATCGTTGGCCTCAGAATATCTCCTCGTGTCGCCTCAACAAGAAGGCTGCCAACAATTGGTCCTGTGCAGGAAAAAGAGACTATAACAGTTGTAAGTGCCATGAAGAAAGCGGCAAGCATCCCTCCCTTATCAACCTTCGAATCGGCACTGCTGGCCCATTTTCCCGGAAGCACTATCTCAAAGGCACCAAAAAATGATGTGGCAAAGATCACAAAGAGGAAAAAGAAAATAAGATTTGGTAAAAAGAAAAATGGGAGGCAAATAAGAAAAGTGCTTATGGGCAGTCATATAAACTAACTCATTCGTCCCAATTAACATATCCAAAGTTCGGGGGTTTTAAGTCTGGCGGCTATG
>JBBIIS010000029.1:23896-25146 GCA_037446375.1 Bacteroidota bacterium
GGAGCTGTTGCCCGATTATACTTGGGCATTCCGCGCGCCGGCGTGCTGAGAGCGTTTGCAAATCCGGCGCCTGCACCTGTCATCGAAATTATCAGCCCTGGTGATGTGTAAATGACAACAATGGAAAGGCCAAAGACGAGTGCGTTCAGGATAGATCCTGACCTGTTTTCAGCTCCCCTTGTAAAGAAGGCTACTGTCATCGGGATCATTGGATAGACACAGGGAGTAAGAACCCCGATAAGACCTAATATAAAAGCGCCCAGGAAGAATCTAAGTAATCCTGTATTTGCCCCGGCAGCATCTGCAGCAGGCACCCCGGATGCCTGTGATGGTTCCCTGATACTGAATGTGAATTCAACATCCTGGGGAGGAGTGCATGTAGATTGGTTGCACGCAGCGTAGGTAAGTGAGCCGGTAACATTGACCGAGCCTGATTTTAGGGCTATCTTTTGCCTGAATTCAGCTTCCCTTGTAAATGTCTTTATTTTGAATCCGAAAGCTTCGTCAAATTTTTCTTCAGGTTTTGTGACCTCAAAAGGCTTGCCTTCAAGTGAGTATGTTGAAAGGGTGTCAAACCTGAATGATGTTGCTATAGGTCCGTTTTTAGGTATATCTATTGAATAGATATGCCAGCCCTCCTGGATAGCTGCCCTGAAAACAAGCTCGATTGTACTGCCTTCCTTCTTTTCATAACTGAATTTCCAGGTAGCGGGATCGTTAATCTGACCTGACAGGCTCAAGGCAGGCAGAAGTATGGCTAATGCTAAAAAAAATCTTTTCATGATCTAAAATATTTAACTGGTGACAGTAGCTGCTTCAGGCCAGATCTATCTCATTCCCATAACGATCGTAGAAATGATATTCGATCATATGATATGAGGGAGCTGCCTGTATCTTTAGACTTATCCCGTATTTCCGGTTAAGCTTTCTGTAAATTGGAATCAGACCTTTTGTAAGAAATGCAGCCACGAAAGGATGTACATTGAGTACAAGCTTCTTGGTTTTTATTCTTTCAACTATAAAGGAGAGAGTCCTTTCGATATCGTCCGTAAGCAGAATTGATGGTTTTACCTCACCGCTACCCTTGCATGCAGGGCATTTTTCATCGGTAACTATGCTCATCTCAGGCCGCACACGCTGCCTTGTGATCTGCATAAGCCCGAATTTCGTAAGAGGAAGTATATTATGCTTTGTACGGTCGCCCGACAAGATGCGTGAAATTATGTCGGGCGACCGTACAAAGCATAATA
>JBBIIS010000030.1:0-24404 GCA_037446375.1 Bacteroidota bacterium
CAGCTACAGGGAGATAGGCGAGATCACCGGGCTCAGCGAAGCACAGGTTAAAATAAATATATACAGGGGCAGAATAACCCTGAAAAATTTTATTGGAAGCATAGAATCAGTTATCTGAAAATGGGACCCGACAGGAACAATTATGAAATCTGGCTGATCGATTATCTCGACGGCAACCTCGACAGGGAGACGACCGATCTGCTTCTCGCTTTCCTGGAACAGAATCCTGATGTAAAAGAGGAGTGCGCCGACCTGTCATCTTCCCGTGTACTTCCTCCCGAAGCTCATTTCAGGAACAGCAAAGGGCTTAAAAAATCTTCCTCCGAGATGAGTCAGCAGCAGTTCGAACTCCTTTGTGTAGCCGCTGCTGAAAACGATCTGGAAGATGACCCTAAAGCAGAACTCGATGAGATCATTTCGTCTGACCCGGAAAAACAATTCGCTTTTGCCCTCCTCAGCAGAATAAGGCTTACTCCGCCTGATCATAAATTCAGATATAAATATAAGCTGAGGAAGCTTACTTTCTCACAAAAGGCATTCCGCTACTCTTTAGCCCTTGTCAGCAGTGCCGCAGCAGTAGTTGCGATTATTATAGCTCTCGTGAAACCTGCAACCGAAATTCCGGATATAAAAACTACTGCTTTAAAGAGTGTCAGCCCTTTCTCGTCAGAAGCAGCTGTTTCAAATGTTAAGATTATAGAAAAAACATCTCCTCATATAAGTCAGGCCACCAACGGTGCCTTCTCATTGAACAGGCCCCCTGCTGCCAGGAAGAAAGGGGCCATCATTGATAATCCCGCCTTCCTGGCTTCATCTGAGGATTACCTTGTTCCGGTGGCAGAAAGATATAAAATTAATAAAATTGCGATCATTAAGGAAAGCCTCATGAGATCTGTAGGAGATATCAATCTTGCCGTTATCAGTATAACCCCGGTAAATAGCATTTATGATTCTGAAGGAAGTGGCCCTGGCAAGCTTGTTGAAAAAGTCCTCCGCGACAAGGTCATCAGGCCTGGCTCAGATGCAAAAGGACCTGTTAAAGTTTTTGATATAGCAGATGCCGGCATCAGAGGCCTCAGAAAACTATTCGGATGGAATATGTCACTGAAGAAAAACACCGATGAAAAAGGGGATGTTAGATCTGTAAGTTTCAACTCAAAGCTTATAAGCTTCAATGCCCCTGTAAAAAAAAGCACCCGCCTTCCGTAACTTTTTGGAGAGTATCTCCGTCACAGCATTGAAACACAAAATTTATTTAATCAAAGCCATATGAAAAAGATTGGAATTATTACACTTATGCTGATCATTCTCCTTCAGGCCTACGGACAGGAGACAATATCAGCCGATAAAAAGGAGATCCAGAAGACAGATACGCTTCTTAAAAGCCAGGACGAAACAAGCGTCACTGTCGGCAAAGATTTTTTTACTATCAACGAAGGAAAGGACAATGTTAATATCAGGATAGGAAACCGCGGTATAAACATTCTTGAATCTCTCGAGGGAGGCCCAAAGGTCACAATAAGAAAATACAACAGCGACGAATGGGATGATAAGGATACCGACTCTGGCAACAAGGTACATCATAGGCACAGAAGCCATTTCAGAGGCCATTGGGCAGGGATTGAATGGGGCTTCGCAAATTATCTGTCGAACAACAGCTTTGTGTTGCCGAATGATATTTCTTATATGAACCTGTACGATACAAAGTCGGATTTTTTTAATATCAATTTTATGCAGCTGAACCTTGGCTTCAGCAGGCACATCGGGCTCGTTACGGGTCTTGGACTTAACTGGGACTGCTACAGGTTTGAAGGGAACAATTCCATACAGAAGGGAACAAATGGAGTAATTGAGGAGTATGTCTCTCCGGATCCGTTAAAAAAATCAAAGTTCAGGACGCTTTACCTTAATATGCCGCTTCTCCTCGAGGCTCAGATTCCTGTAGAGGGCCAGACTATAAATATAGCTGCAGGGGCAATAGGCGGTCTTAAATTATGGTCACAGACAAAAATGGTCACAGGCAACAGCGATAAAATCAAAAACACCGATGATTTCAGCATGAACCTTCTCAGATGGGGACCAACAGTAAGGGTCGGATACGGATGCTTTCAGATAATTTCCACTTACTATGTCACTCCCCTCTTCAAGAAAGGCAAGGGCCCGGGAGGCTATGATCTGGCTCCGTTTGAGATCGGCTTTGCCCTGACATTCAACGGGTAAGATTTTCATTCCTTAATAAATATTGCTTTTATTTATGTTTTATCGTAGAGACGCCCAAATTGGGCGTCTCTACATTTTTATACCAAAATGATTATAAATGTATATTTGCATCATAATATTAAACCATCCCGATGGAATCCGGTAACCTGTCGCAACGTGAGATAAGAAGATACGGAAAGCAGATAATGCTGCCTGAGCTTGGTATTGAAGGCCAGGAGAAGATTAGGAAAGCTGCGGTTCTTGTCGTTGGCGCAGGAGGCCTGGGATCACCCCTGCTCCAATACCTGACTGCAGCAGGCACCGGTAAAATAGGGATTATCGAATTTGATAAGGTAGACGAAACAAATCTTCAGAGACAGGTGCTCTATGGTTCACAGGATGTAGGAAAACTGAAATCGATAATTGTGCGCGAGAGGCTTGAACATCTCAATTCATTTGTAAAGCTTGAGATTTTAAACCTCCGCTTCGATGGCTCAAATTCACTCAGGATTACCAGAGATTACGACATTGTAATTGATGCCACCGACAATTTTGAGTCAAGATTTATAGTAAATGATACCTGCGTTATCCTAGGCAAGCCAATGGTTTATGGTGCGATATACAAGTATGAAGGACAGGTTTCCGTTTTTAACTACATGGGAGGACCGACATACAGGTGCTTTAACCCGGGCGGTAAAGACAACAGCAACAGGAATCCGAAGCCTGCAGATGTAGGGCTTTTGGGAGTGCTTCCTGCAATAACAGGGACATTGATGGCAAATGAAGTTATTAAGATGATAACAGGAATCGGTACTGTATTATGCGGGAAAGTGCTTGTATTCAATACTATGGAAAACAGCTTCAGGTTATTGTCTATAAAGAATATCCCTGAAAATCACAATATCTCCGAAATCATTTCATGAGGATATTCTTCAAAATACTCAAGTGGACTATTGTTACGACCGGAGCCATTCTGCTGGCTTTCTTTACTCTTTCGTTCTTCCTGCGGAACAGGGTTGCAGATATCATACTTGCTTCGGTAAACAGGACTATCTCAACCAGGGTGGAGATAGGCGGATATAATCTTTCACTTATAAAAAAATTTCCAAAAGCTGCAATCGAGCTTAAAAATGTTACCGTGCTGTCTTCTCACCACTTCGACAAAAGTCAGTTCGCAAGGATAAATACCGATACTCTCCTTATTGTAAAATCGGCCTTTCTTGAGTTCGGAATGTCAGACATTCTCAAAGGAAACTATACTATCCAGCGTTTAACAGTTTCAGATGGGAGGCTTGATCTCTATTCAGATAGCTCGGGAAGGGTTAACTATGACATCCCGGCAACTAAAAACGATAGCTCTGAACAGGGAGGCGAAATTGTTATAAATCTTGAGAAGATAAATGTCTCCGGACTGGAATTGCGATATGTCAATAAAGCAACGAGCCTTGATATATCGGGGTTAATTGAAGCCGGAAAATTCAAAAGCAGGATTGCCGGCAATGAGCTTGATTTCATTTGCAATTCATCCCTCAGAATCAACAGCTTTCAGATGTTCAATGTATCGTTGAAACCATATGCTTCGCTTAATATTGATCTTGACCTTCATCAGTCCGACAGTGGAATTGTTTTCAGAAAAGGTAATTTCAGGCTTGAAGATTTCAGATTTGGACTGACCGGATTCATCGATTCATCGGATATGATGGACCTCAGGATAACAGGACAGAATATTCAGCTTGCGAGAATCAAAAAATACCTGCCTGAAAAATATGCACAGACCTTCTCTGAATATTCACCGGCGGGAGTTCTTAAAACTGAATGCAGGATTAGCGGCCCGCTTTCAAGGAAACAAAATCCGGCAATAAGCCTCACTCTTTCACTTGCCAAGGGAAGCGTCACTTACAAAAAATCCAAAATAAGCCTTACGGATATCGGCTTTTCCGGAAGCTTTTCAAATGGTGCAGGGAAACGTCCCGAAACATTCAGGATAAACGTTGATGATTTTCATTTCAAAATAGGGTCTGCGATATGTTCGGGTAATTTCAGCCTTACTGACTTTACCAAACCTGATATCACTGTCACATTTTCGGGAGATATCATCCCATCTGAGATAATGGATTTCATATCAATCCCCGGGATACGGGAGGCATCCGGATCCTTCAGGCTGAACTTGTCCCTGTCGGGTCAGTTGAAACTGAAGGACAAATATGATTTTTCTGATTTTCTGGACCTGAATCCCCGGGCGGATATACGGTTCAACTCATTCTCCGTCACAGACAAGGATAACAGGCTTCCTTTGGATGATATTGACGGAAATATAATGGTTGCAAGGAATGTGTGGGCCGAAGATCTTGTTTTTACATACCTGGGACAAAGGTTCAGCGTTGACGGAGAATTCACTGATCTCCCTGCCTGGCTGGCAGGAAAGCCAGTAAAATTAAAGGCAGTTGCTGATATTTCTGCCGATAATCTGAACCCTTCTCTCTTTTTCCCCGACTCAACCTCAGAGATATCCGGGGCTAAAAGGGCCATCCAGCTGCCCTCCGGAGTTGATGCAGATATCAATTTTAAACTGAACAGCCTTACCTGGGATGCCTTTCATGCAGAGAGCGTAACGGGCTCATTTCATTATACAGCGGGAAGGCTCGACCTCTCTTCCCTGAAAATAATTGCTCTAAGCGGGACCACTGAAGGCAGCTTTTCACTGGTTGGTAATCCTGCAGGGTCATTTGCAACACAAGGAACATTCACATTTGACAATATAGATATCAATAAGACATTTAAATCATTTAAAAATTTCGGGCAGAGCTTCATCGTTGCTGAAAACCTTGAAGGATCGCTTTCGGGAAACCTGACTCTCCTGATGCCGCTCGATTCACTTTTTAATCCCATAGGTAAGGATGTTACCGCTGAGGGAAAATATGTGCTTTTAAACGGCGCCCTTAACAACTTTGAGCCACTTAAAGCACTCTCTGATTATATAGAATTATCAGAGCTTCAGGAGGTAAGATTTTCAAGGGTTGAAAATGATCTTTATATAAAGGATAAGTATGTTGCTGTACCCCAGATGGAGATCAGGTCGACGGCGGCAGATTTTACCATTAGCGGGAAGCATTATTTCGACGACAGCTATGAATACCATGTCAAAACATATCTGTCCGTGCTCCTTAGTAAAAAGGCCAGAAAGAGCAGCAGGAGCTCGGATGAGTTTGGCGCAATTGAAGAGGACGGTCTTGGCAGGACGTCGATCTTTCTGAAGGTAACCGGGCTCGATGATAATATTAAGGTCGCGTATGATCTGAAGGCTGCCGGAAATAATGTAAAACAGAGCCTTAAGAAGGAGAAGGGAAATCTCAGGACTATCCTTAATCAGGAATATGGCTGGTTCAGGAAAGATTCAACAATAAGGCAGGACAACAATCCCAGACCAAAATTCAGGATCACTTTCCCGGAGACGGACAGTTCCCAAAATATGCCGGACACAGTACCTGCGGAAAAAAATAAGAGGATTAACCGTATCTTTAAGAAGAAAATAAACCAGGATCCCGATAACTGACGGGGAAATGAACTTTTACAGATATAAGACTCCGTGGAAGCTGTTATTGCTGGTATTTGCAGTGATAATCGGCCTCTTTTCCCTTCTCTATACCCAGAACCTTGTAAAAAAGCTGAAGGCAGAGGAGAGAAAGAAGGTTGAGCTATGGGCCGAAGCCACGCGCCAGATTATCAACGCCTCTGAAACGAGCCCTAATCTTGTCTTTCTTCAATCTATAAATGAAGATAATACAACCGTCCCGGTAATACTTACAGATGGCAACGACAGCATAATATCGGCTCAGAACTTTGATCCTTCAAGGATAAGCGACAAAAAATACCTGAAGGCAAGGCTTGAAAAGATGAAGGAGAAGACGAAGCCCATTATAATCGATGTCGGCGACGGATATATAAACAGGATCTATTACCGCGACAGTACGATACTGATCAACCTGATCTATTACCCCTTTGTGCAGCTGAGTGTAATTATCCTTTTCATACTTGTTTCATACCTGGCATTCAGTTCGTCGCGGAAAGCAGAGCAGAACCAGGTGTGGGTAGGAATGTCGAAGGAGACTGCACATCAGCTTGGCACTCCGACTTCATCGCTTGCCGGATGGGTGGAGATACTTCAGATGAAGCATCCTGAGATAGGAATAGCCGAGGAAATGGCGAGGGATATTACGAGGCTCGAAAAGGTTGCCGAGAGATTCTCAAAGATAGGTTCACGGCCCGATCTGGCTGAAGAGGATATAACAAAGCTGGTTTCCCAGACAATAGAATATCTCAGATCGCGAACATCATCCAAGATAAATTTCATTCTTGATGATGGAGGAAGACCCGGATCTGTGATCCCGGTAAATGCTGCTCTCTTCAGCTGGGTAATTGAAAATGTATGCCGTAATGCCGTAGATGCCACCGAAGGTGACGGAATGATCACTGTTAAGATCTCCGAGGCTTCAGATAATGCAATAATTGACATTTCAGATAACGGGAAGGGTATCCCTAAATCGTCTCATAAGAAAATATTCAGGCCAGGCTTTACGACAAAGGAGCGTGGATGGGGTCTTGGCCTTTCGCTTGCCAAAAGAATAATTGAAGAGTATCATAGCGGGAAGATATTTGTAAAATATTCCGAACCCGGGAAGGGAACCTGCATAAGGATCATGATGAGGAGGATGGCATGAAAAGAGAGGATATTGAAATCATGGCCCCTGCCGGGTCGTGGGAATCTCTGATGGGTGCCGTCCAGGGCGGCGCTGATTCTGTATATTTTGGCGTCGGACATCTCAATATGAGGGCTGGTTCTTCAGGCAATTTCACTATATCCGACCTCGGCAAAATAGCTTCAGTATGCAGGGAGAACGGACTAAAGAGTTACCTCACTGTGAATGTCGTCGTGTATGATAATGAGATCTCTCAGATGAGAGAGACAGTTGATGCTGCCGCAGAGGCAGGGATCACAGCCATCATCGCCTCCGATCAATCAGTTATAAACTATGCCTTTTCGCGCGGTGTCGAGATACATCTTTCAACACAGCTTAACATCTCCAATCTCGAATCGGTGAAGTTCTACTCTCAGTGGGCGGATGTTGCGGTCCTTGCCAGAGAGCTTAATATCGATCAGGTCGCCTTTATTTCAGCTGAGATAGAAAAGCAGAATGTAAGGGGGCCGAAAGATGAGCTTATACGTCTTGAAATGTTCGCTCATGGCGCTCTTTGTATGGCTATATCAGGAAAATGCTACCTGAGCCTCCACGAATATGGCAAATCGGCGAACCGTGGAGAATGTTACCAGATATGCCGCAGGGGCTATGTCGTTACCGACAGGGAAACAGGCTATGAACTCGGTATCGATAACGAATATATTATGTCGCCAAAAGACCTTTGCACCATCGGTTTCCTCGACAGGATCATAGGGGCCGGGGTTAAGGTCCTGAAAATCGAGGGAAGGGCCCGTTCAGCAGAATATGTCAAGGTGGCTTCCTCGTGCTACAGTGAAGCAGCACGTGCCATAGCGGAGGGAACCTATTCTGAGGAAAAGGTTGAAGAATGGACGAAGAAGCTTGCGACAGTCTTTAACAGGGGTTTCTGGGACGGATATTATCTGGGGCAGAAAATGGGAGAATGGACCACCGGATATGGCTCAAGCGCCACAAAAAGAAAGCTCTATATCGGGAAAGTCACAAACTATTTCAGCAAGCTCAGGGTCGTAGAGATAAAGCTTGAGAACGGTGACCTTGAAAAGGGTGAAAACATTATTATTTCAGGACCCACAACAGGTGTTGCTGAAATGACGGTAGAAGAGATAAGGGTTGACCTCAGGGAGACGGAAAAAGCCATTAAGGGTGAGTTCTGTTCACTAAGGAGCGAAAATGTTTTAAGGAGGTCGGATAAGGTCTTCAAATGGGTTGATGCTGAGAGGGGAGAGAAAAAGATATCTCAACAATCTTCCTGATATTCTCCTCAACATCATCGGTGTCTGTCTCAAGATAGAAGATATTCCTTTCAGGGCGCCTCTTAAGTCCAAACATATAGGCCTTGTCGTAGTAGCTGAGTGTGAGCTCAATTGCTCTGCTGAAGTTTCCAGATTCAATGCTTTCAATCGATTCGCGGGTATTATCGCCGCCAAGCCTTTTCATTATCTTTCTGACAGACGCCAGAAGTTCATCCCGCGGATATGCAGAGTACTCTCTGAGCAAACGGGGCATTCTTGTTCCGACACCCATTATCAGCGCTATTACGGGAGAATCCTGCATGTTGAAATATAGCTGATCCGGCAGATATACCGAACCTATATTCTTGCTTTCATCCTCAAGCCAGATGACCTTTTCTTTATCTGCTTTCTCCATTTCGCTGAAAAGAAGGTTTGCAAAATGCTCCGAGGCAGGCTGCTGATCCTGTCCAAGCGAGCCAAAGGCAGAACCTTTGTGGCAGGCTATACCCTCCATATCTATGACTTGGTGACCCTTGCTTTTCATCACTTTAAGTATCTCGGTCTTCCCGCTGCCGGTAAAGCCTCCAAGAATAATATATCTGCGCTTCTCTGCAAGGCTTTCAAGAACATGATGCCTGTACGATTTATATCCGCCGTCGAGGATATCTGTCTCTATATCACCTAGTGAAAAAAGCCATGCCATTGCCTCTGATCTCATCCCTCCCCTCCAGCAATGCACAAGCAGCTTCCCGGCCTTTGCGACCCGCAGGGCCTGTTTAAGCTTTCCTGACATTTTCGGACCTGCCAGTTCAAGTCCGTGAATAATTGCCTGCGATCTTCCCTCCTTCTTGTATTTTATCCCTACAGAAGCTCTTTCAATATCGTCGAAAAGGGGGATGTTTATTGCGCCGGGGATGTGTCCGGTTAAAAACTCTGAAGGTGATCTTACATCAATAACAGGATAACTAAGTGCTAGCTTAAGGAAATCTGTAACATTAAGTTTCTTCTTCTCGGAGGTCACGGCTTTCAGGTGTTGAAGTACTTTGCAAAAAGCCTTTTCAGATCATCTATCCTTACGGGTTTTGAAATGAATTCCCTGATGCCCGACAGCTCAGCCTTCCTCCTCGATTCAGGCATATTATCGGCTGTAAAGGCTGCAATTAAATACGACTTGTCAAATTCAATTATCCTCCGTGTTGATTCATAACCGTCCATTTCGGGCATGATAAGGTCCATAAATATCATGTCATATTTCTTCAGCTTGGCCTTCATATAGCCCTCGTACCCATCATTTGCAATATCGCACTGATAGCCCATGCTGCCCAGCATTTTGGTAATGATATTCTGATTCATCTTATTATCCTCGACAACAAGCAGGGCAAGATCTTTTGCAAAGCTCTGAGCTTCAGTGTTTAAAGAGTCGCTCTCGAGATAAGTAAAGCTGCTGTAAAGAGTATCAATAAGTTCTGCCGAATCGAATGGCTTTACCAGGTATTGATCGACTCCAAGTGTAATGCATTTCAGATAGTTTCCCTTTCTGTCATTTGAGCTTACCATGAAGATCACAAATTCATTTGAGAGATTTGCGTCGAAGAGTGCCTTCGCAGCATCAAACCCGTCAAAATCCCCTTCGTCAGTAATAACAATGAGATTGAATGTATCGGTTTTGCCTAGCAGATTTGATCTGACCTGATTAACGGTGGCTTTATTATAGGTGGTGACGGAAGTCAGAAGCCCAAGCTTATGAAGCATTCCGCTGAATTCCTCATCCCTGTTCTGGCTCCCCGTTATTATAAGCGTTTTTATCTGGTTGAAGCGGGTTATTCCGGAAAGGCTTATCCCCTTTATCTGTCTTTCGTTTGAGTATGTCCTGATTGTGAAGACAATCCTTGTTCCGAGGTTTCCTTCAAGGCCGGAGGGGCTCGATGCGCTCAGCTCGCCTCCCATCAGCTCTACAAGCTGGCGCGCTATTATGGTTGCGAATCCCGATTCATCTGTTCCCCTGATGGCTATTGATTCAGCATCAACAAAATCTCCGAATATCTTTTTAAGGCTCGCTTTATCAAATGATTTTCCTGTATCCTGAATTTCAAAAAGAAGGGTTATTACACCTGCCTCCCTGCTTTTCATATGGCATTTTATTACCACCTTTCCCAGGGGAGTATATAAAACTGAATGGTTGATTATGTTAACCAGCACCTGGCGAAGACGGAAGGAGTCACCAATTATTGTCTCGGGAACCTTATCATCGACCATGCATGATATCTCAAGCTCTTTCTCCCCGATATTTGTTTTTGCAAGGTCAACGGCATAGAAAAGCTCCTCTCTCAGGTTGAAAGGTGTTTCGTCGAGGATCATCTTACCCGATTCTATCTTTGAGAAGTCAAGGATGTCATTTACAATGCCGAGCAATACTTCAGTAGATCTCCTGAGCAGGTGGACAATGTCCTTCACTTCAGCTGTAAGATCATTCCTGTTGAGAACATCTGCCATACCTATTATTCCGTTCAGAGGCGTTCTTATTTCATAGCTCATCCTTGCAAGGAATTCCGATTTGGCAACATTTGCCTTTGCCTCCTGCTTCCTTGCAGATTCAAGCATCGTAATATCGATAAGTATTTCGAGGACCATGTCTTCGCCGAGGTAGGTGACCGGAATACTGCTTCTGTAGAGGATTATCTCTCCGATCTCCTTCTTGATTATAACGAATTGGTCGGGACTGAAAGCGCCGCCGAGGTGCTTAGAAAAATAATCGCTGTCTTCCGACAGTGAAGTATCGGGGAAGATCTTGCCAAGCATCTCTTCTTCTCCCCTGAAGGAATAGTAAGCTGCCGCAACTTTATTAGCCTTAAGTATCTCCCTGTTCCTGTTGTAAATAATAACTCCGACAGGCATCTCGCCTATAAGCCTGTTCAGCATACTCTCGGAATCTGTGAGTCTCTTCATTTCTGCTTTCTGTTTCCGGAGATAGCTGAGAAAAATGAAAATTATAAGCTGTACTATCAACAGGGTTCCGATGACAATGAATATTGAGTTACGGATAATATATTTCTGGAAGAATGTTGTCGGGGCTGAGAAGACAAGTCCGAGGTCCCTCTGCAGAAGCTGGGTGGAATAGTATGACGAGAGTATCTCCATCCTCTTTCCCTGCGAAATAGCCATTTGGGTTGTCCTTGATATTGACCCTTTTGAAATATCGGAGATTATCCTCTCCTTGTGTGTATATTCAACCGGAGGCCCGAAATTATCATAAACTATCTTGCCGCTGTCGCTCATTACCCATTGCCACTGGTAATCCTTCATATTGAATTTTGAGAAGAGCCTCTGGAAATACTTCTGATAATCGACTGTCACAACAATATTCCCTGTCGGTGTACCTTTTTTAAGTATCGTTGTGAAGTAATCAAAGACCTTGCCATTGGGAATAAGTATCTCCCTCTCCCTGATCTCTCTCTGTTCAAAATATGTTGATTCTCCGGGAACCCAGTCATTCTTTGCCTCATCAAATTCCAGAGTGAACTCGTGCATGTTGTCGTCGTACAATCGAAGCTTTACGACAAAATCCTTGTATTTTGAATAGAAAAGCTTAAGCGCTTCAGTGACCCTGAGCTTCAAATCAGGAGAGGCATTATCAAAGAACCTGGGAAGGTCCTGGACATAATCATAATTGAGTTTCTGAAGGTCGTGGTCAAATTCATTGTTTGTGTTGTCAACCTCAATTCCGACGATCTGTACCTGCCTGTCGAGAAGCTCTGAAATATATCTTATCTGAGTTTTATATAAATTATTATAATAGAAGAAGTTGGCAAGCATTATTAGCAGGAAGGCCGAATATGTGAGAATTATGACTCTTCTCATTTCTATGAAAATGTATGAAGTTGAATTTTATAAAGATAATTTATTTCTGTCAGACTCCCCCTACCTGTATTTTCGATTTTCATCCTCCAGGATGTTGAGATAGCTTCTGTATCTCATCCAATATATCTCACCCTTCTCAACCGCATTCCGCACCGCACAATCCGGCTCCTCAAGATGAAGGCAGTTATTAAACCTGCAATCTTTTGATTTCCTGAATATTTCAGGGAAGAAATGATATATCTCGCTTCTTTCCATATCTATCATACCGAAACCTCTTATTCCCGGTGTATCTATAAGAAATCCTCCAGCAGGCAGAGGATGCATTTCGGGAAATGTAGTAATATGTTTCCCCTGCCTGTGGTATTCAGATATTTCGCCGGTTTTAAGATCAAGTCCCGGGTTGAGATAATTTAACAGTGTCGTCTTTCCTACGCCCGAGTTGCCTGCCAGGAGGCTTATTTTTTCTTTCATTGCCTCTTTCAGTGCTTCTGTATTTATCATCTGGATAAGTGAAATACTGAAACAGGTGTATCCGATGCCGGAATAGACTGCAGTAAGAAGCTTCATCGTTTCGTTTTCCTCTTCCTCATACAGATCGGTCTTGTTGAATATAATTGAAGTTTTAATACGATATGCTTCGGATGTCACAAGGAACCTGTCGATGAATTCAACCGGGGTCACAGGGTATTTTAGCGTGACCATCAGGAAAACCTGATCGATATTTGCGGCCATTATCTGAGATTCCTTTGAAAGATTAGATGCCTTTCTGATTATATAATTTCTGCGTTCCTGAAGCTCTGAAATCACTCCCGTACCATCAGAAGGGTCTGTTTCGAATTTCACCCGGTCGCCCACTGCTATGGGGTTTGTTGTTCTGGAACCCCTTACCCTGAATTTCCCCTTTATTGTGCATTCGATTACACTGCCGTCACTGAGCATGACCCTGTAGCGGCTACCTGTGGATTTTATTACGAGTCCCTCTTCCAATAAAAATGATTTGCTGCAAATGTATATAAAACCGTTATAAATACGCAGAGACGCCCGGTCGGGCGTCTCTGCTAAAAATAGTATTTTGGAATTTCATGCAGAAGCGCAATGCATTGCGCTTCTACGCAATAATGAAAATCAGGCCTCCGAAGCCATCAGGAAAAATGGTTTCATTTCGAAGCTGTGGTAAAGAGGTCTGAGTCTTTCCACATTGTAGTATTCCGAAAGCTTAACAAGCTTCTTCGATGATGTCACAACATCGATAGGAATGTTATCATACCTTCCGTTCTTGAGAACTACAACCCTTCCGTGAACACCCTTGAGGATAAGGTCGAGCGCAAGGTTCCCATAAACCATCGGAACGATAGAGTCTATTGCATCAGGATCGCCGCCGCGAACCATGTATCCCAGTTTCTGGTTAATTATATTTATTGTTTTCCCCTTGTTGAATTTTTTGGTAAGGTCCTTAATGCTTGCAGAAACAAGGTCTCCGATTCCACCCAGCTTGGCATGGCCGTATGCATCTCTCTCCTGATCTGAGAAGATCATATCGCCTCCTTCAAAGATAGCTCCTTCAGATACTATTACTATTGAATATTTGCTTGGGTTTGCATTCCTGTCCTCAACAAGCAGTTTAGTAAGCTGCTCTATATTGAATTTGTATTCCGGAATAACGCACCTGTTTGCTGCCCCTGCCATTGTCGGCAGAATTGAGGTGAAGCCGGCATATCGTCCGAAAACTTCAAGGACCATTATCCTTTCATGTGAACCGGCTGATGTTCTGAGGCTGTTGGTCATCTGTATGGTTCTGGTAACACAAGTGCTGAATCCTATACAATAATCCGTTCCCGGAACATCATTATCCATTGTTTTCGGAATTGCGACAACCTTCACTCCGTTCTTGTAAAGATGAACTCCGTAGCTGAGTGTGTCGTCGCCGCCTATCGGGATAAGATAATCGACTCCCAGCCAGTCAAGATTCTTGATGATTTCGGGGGTGAGGTCATTTTTATCAGCATTGTACTTATCCTTGAGATGCTCCGGGACATCAGCTTTTGCACAATGGCTTGGCCTGGTCCTTGATGTATGAAGAAAAGTACCTCCTGTTCTTCCTGCCCTGTTCACGATATCATCGGTGAGTAACTGGTAACAGTTTGAATTATCAGCATTTTTATCTCGCACGAGTTCCATTATACCAGCCCATCCGCGTCTGAGTCCAATTACCTGGTACCCCTCCCTGTTTGCCCTTATAGTAACCGCCCTGATAGCAGGGTTTAGTCCTGGAACATCACCGCCACCTGTCAGAATTGCAATTACTCCTTTTTTTGTTTTAACATTTGCCATAATAGTAGCTTTTAATATCGGGTTCGTTTTTTTTAAGACCCCTAAAGTATAATATTTTCATCTTTTTACAAATATTTAATTACATGGGGGCTATTCGATGAAAAAAATCTAAATTAGCCGGGCTTATGAGAATTACAAATATAAACCAACCTGATTTGTCTTAAAATGAAAGTATCAGAGCGTATCGATGCCGATATAAAAGCTGCAATGCTTGCCCGTGAAAAGGAGAAGCTTGAAGCGCTTCGTGCAATAAAGGCAGCAATTCTGCTGGCCAGAACTGAAAAAGGAGGGATCGACCAGATTACAGATGAAACAGAAATGAAGATACTAAGGAGGCTTATCGCGCAGCGTGATGAGGCGGCAGCAATTTACAAGCAGCAGAACCGTCCCGATCTTTACCAGAAAGAGGTCAATGAGGCAGGATATATCTCCGTTTACCTGCCGGCAATGATGGGTGAAGACGAGATCGTAACGATAATCAAAAAGATAATCAGCGAAAGCGGGGCGACCTCCCAGGCCGATTTTGGAAAGGTGATGGGTCAGGCGGCAAAGATGCTTTCAGGCAAAGCCGACAACAAAATTGTATCCGCAAAGATCAGGGAACTCCTTGGATAAAATTCATAATAAGAGGAAAAATCAGGAAGGAATAAACATAACCAACCCATTATTGTTAGTTTATTGAGCTATGGAAACACGTAGCGTCGCGTTTCCACTGCAAAGATTTCAGTTTTATCATTATAATTATTAATTTTATCCTGTTGACCATTATAAGATTTTGATTCAGGTTATAAGACGGATTATGAAAAGAGCACTAATACTGGTTTTCCTGATATCCCTGATCAGCTCCGCTTATTCTCAGCAGAACATCATCGCGCCGGGTAAGGTTGAGCAGAGTTTTTTTATTACTCATACAAGAGATGAGGAGGTAAAGAAACTCGTTGATCTGCCATGCGGAATTAAGGCTGATGATGCAGTGAAGGTTATGATGCAAAAAGTTCAGAGTTTCCTGCTCGCTTTCCATCCGGAAACTCAATACACGGATGATATCTATGCCCGGGTCGCTAATCTTGAAGCAGTAAAAAGTGTGCTTGAGGGCGGTTATGGAATCGGATCCGTGCTTATTAACCAGGAGGGAAAAATAATCTTTGAATCGCATAACAATCAGATGCAGAAGCACAGGTCTGATCTCCATGCTGAAATGTCTTTGCTTACTAGTTTTGAAGAGAGCCACCTGGCAAAAAAATACATGAATATCTATATTTACAAACCCGGGTTAACAGTATTCAGTTCAGCTGAACCATGCCCGATGTGCTTTATAAGGATAAACACTACAGGGTGCGACACAAAATACTGCACACCTGGTCCGGACGACGGCATGGTAAGCCGTGTAGACTATCTTCCTCCTGCATGGAAGGAGATGGCGCTGAAGCATAAGGTAAGTCTTGGTAACTGCTCTCCCGTCATGCAAAAGATCGCCCATCTTCTCTTCTACTCATATCTTCTCGACAACAGAGGACCAAAATAAAAAATGGAACAGGAATCTGTTCTTATAACAGGGGGAAGTGGATTAATCGGCAGATACCTCACCTTACTCTTTCTTGAAAAGGGTTACAAGGTTTCACATCTCTCCAGAAAGAGAGGACACACTTGTTCCGTACCCTCGTTAGCATGGGACCCCGAACACGATATCATAGACCCTTTCGCATTCAAGAATGTTGATCATATCGTTCATCTTGCCGGTGCCAACATAGGTGAAGGCAGATGGACTTCAACCCGAAAGAAAGAATTAATCGGGAGCAGGGTGAAATCAGCATCTCTCCTTTTCAGAACTATCAGTACGCAAGAATCCAGGATTAAATCATTTATCTCAGCTTCGGCTGCAGGTTACTATGGCTCCGTGACCTCCGAAAAGATCTTTGAGGAAACCGATCCTCCTGCAGATGATTTTCTTGGAAATATATGCAGCCATTGGGAAGATGCAGCCGGTAAATTTGAAAGCTCCGGCATCCGTACCGTAAAGATCAGGACCGGAGTGGTTCTTGAAAGAAGCGACGGAGCCCTTTCAGGATTTCTTGCTGCCGCACGGTTCGGACTATTTCCCGTTCTTGGCGGGGGAAATCAGTATATGCCATGGATCCACATAGCCGATCTTTGTGAAATATACCTCAGGGCCGTCTCCGACAATTCAATGAATGGCCCCTATAATGCAGTCTCGCCCTGTCATATAACAAACAGGGAATTCATGAAGATACTGGCGAAAGTTAAGGGGAAGCCTTTCATCCATCCGCCGGTTCCGTCGATGCTTCTGAGAATTGCAATGGGAGAGAGTTCTGTTGTTGCCCTAAAGGGAAGCAGGATCTCTTCAGATAAGATCATAAGACAGGGATTCACATTCAGGTTCACAGATATTGAATCGGCCCTGAGGGACGTATTATCCTGAATACTATTTACCGCCGATCTGCATCGCTGCCACCCTGAATGTAGGTGCTGCAAGTGAACGGTCAGAATCAAGATCGTTGCCTACCATATCTATCGCATTAAAAATATCTGAGGCCTTCCCGGCAATAGTGATGCCTTTTACAGGATGGGCTATCTCACCGTTCTGTATCCAGAAGCCTGTTGCCCCTCCGCTGAAATTACCGCTTACGGGATCTATGCCGTATCCGGTGACCTCCTTCAGAAGAAGTCCCTTTTTAGTTGCTTTTATTATGTCACTCCTCGTGCTCCTGCCGGAAGAGATTATAAGGTTATGGACCCCTATCCCCGGTAGTGAGCTGAAGCCGCCCCTTGAAGCGTTACCCGTGCTTTTCACCCCGGCACGCTTTGCAGCCCTTACATTGTAAATGAAGCTTTTGAGAACTCCATTCTCCATCAGAATGTTTTTCATTGTAGCCACTCCCTCACCGTCGAAAGGTTCACTTGATGCCCCCTTGTTCTTTATACCATCATCGACTATTGTAAGCAACGATGATGCAATCTTCCTGTTGAGTGAATCCTTCAGAAAGCTTGCACCCTGGAGAACCCTCTCCCCGTTAATTGCGGCAATAATTCCTCCTATGAGAGATGACGCGACATCCGGGTCAAAAATAACAGGAGCCCGCTGAGTGGCTATCATAACCGGATCAAGAAGCTCCCAAGCCTTCCGGGACGCTTCGAAGCGATCTCCTCAAGAGGCTTCAGGTCGGCGAAAAATATTCTTGAACAGCCTTCACCTCCGGTATTTTTCTGATCTCCTTTTTCAGCAACTACTTCAACGCTTAGTCCGCAGCCAGATCTTTTATAGCTTTTCAGGATCCCGTTCGAATTACAGATAAAAGTCTCGGATTCCCCTTCACTATATCCTGCCCCTGAGCTTTTTGTGACTCTCGTGTCGCTCATTGCAAGCCTTTCAAGGTCGAGTGCCATCTTTATCTTCTTCTCCATTGATTCAGCTGCAATGCCCGGATCAAATAATCCTTCAACCGCTGATAATCCCTTGTCATCAGTAAGGATATTATTAGGATCGGGAGTAGATAGTTTTGCAAAGGCGACAGCTCTTGAGATCGTGTCGTCAAGCGATCTGTCAGAGAAGTCGTTGCAATGGCTGAACCCCATTTTCCCATTAACGAAAACACGGAACCCAACACCCTGGGAAGCTGATTCCTGAATGGTTTCAATTTCAGAATTGAGTATCTCAATAGAAAGGTCCCTGCTTGTCTGAAGATAAACCTCTGCCGCATCTGCGCCCAGGCTATTACATCTCTTCACAAGTTTTTCTGCCAGTTCTGTATTATTCATTGTGATCTGCTTTTCGATTAATAATTATACCCTGCTGCCTCCGACGTTTATCCCCCTTATCCTCACTGTGGGTATGCCGGCAGTCACTTCTGCTGCCTGTCCCTTCCCGCAGATACCCGGACCAAAGTCGAGATTGTTTCCCACAGCGTCGATATTTGATATGACATCCATGCAGGAGCCTATCAGGGTTGCTCCCTTCACCGGTATCGTTTTCTTCCCGTTTTCAATAATGTAAGCCTCCCTGCAAGTAAAATTGAATACTCCGGTTATAGAGTTTACGCTTCCCCCGCTCAGGCTCTGAACATAAATCCCCTTTTTCGTGGAAGAAAGAATATCTTCCGGATTATCTTTCCCGTTATCGATATAGGTATTTGTCATTCTCGGGATCGGAATATATCTGAACGATTCACGCCTCCCGTTTCCTGTTCTTGACATAGAAAGTTGTTTTGCACTGAGTATGTCGGTCATGTATCCTTTCAGCACCCCCTTCTCAATAAGCACATTCCTTTGTGCCGGTGTCCCTTCGTCGTCAAAGTTTATTGTACCTCTTGCGTTTGGGAGTGTGCCGTCGTCAACCATAGTGAAACACTCATTTGCCACCTTTTCCCCGATCTTGCCGGTAAATGTTCCTACCCCCTTAGAAATGTTGTCAGCCTCAAGCGGATGTCCGACGGCCTCATGAACAAGCACTCCTCCCCATCCGTTCTGCATAACAACGTCCATTATCCCTGCAGGAGCATCCTGCGCTGAAAGCATTGCTATTGCTTCCCTTGCGGCATTGGTGGCCACTTTTTCGGGAGTGAGCGTATCAAACATCTCAAAGCCTGAATGGAGGCTTATCCTCTCCCTTGCCATATGGCGCGCATTTCCGTCGGCACTCATCACCTGAACAATGAAAAACAGCATCGGAAGCTCATCCCTGAGCCAGAGCCCCTCGCTGTTGGCAATGACCCTGCTTCTTACCTCATCGTTATAATCCACAATTGCCATTTTTATTCTCGGATCATAGTCTTTTGCAGCCTGATCGGCTCTCCTGATAACATCTATCCTTTTCTCATCAGCGATCTCGCCAAGAGGTTTCCGGACTGTCACAAATGATTTTCTTTCAGATGCAGAAATTTCTACCGGGGCGATCCTGTTCCCGCTCCTTGCAACGTATGAGGCAACCTCGGCCGCCCTTAACAGCTTTTCCAATGAGATGTCATCAGTATAGGCATATCCTGTCTTATTGCCTGATATAACTCTTACTCCGGCACCCTGGCTTATGCCGTACAGCCCGCTCTTGAACCTGGATTCTTCAAGAACTATCTCCCTCGAGACCCGGTTTTCGAGATAGACCTCAGCAAAGTCACCGCCTTTTTCAAGCGCTTTTGCAATAACTTTTGATAAGATATCCCTGTCGGCGCCCAGGCCCGAAGGGTCCCTGGCGACTGATGTTCCTGCCGTGCAGGATGTAAGCTGCGAAAGGAGCGCGGGTGTGGCGGCTATCAGGAGTCCGCCCTTTGCACTCAGTTCAAGGAATCTCCTTCTGGGGATATCCCTGACATTGAATTTTTCCACTTTCATGATCGGCTGGTCTGTAATTATCAACTGATGAAATATAATAATTATCTGATTATTAAATGCATCATTTATTCATAAGGATTTATGAAACAGTTGAATTAACAGCAGAATTCAAGGTAATGATGGGGAGAACAGGAGAAATGTTTACTATCTCCCCGGTTATTTTTTATCCCCTCTTGGAGATTATTTCAAGCTTTGCGATATCGACGATCTCGATAGTCTTGCCAAAGACCTTGATTATTCCGTCTTTCTTGAAATCGGAAAGTGTCCTGATCACATTGGCAGTGCTCATCCCGATATAGTCGGCGATCTCCTTCCGCGATACAGGCAGATCAAAGACCATTGAATTGTATATCTCCCGTGTAAAGTAGAGAAGAACAAAAGCGACCCTTCCGATCAGGTTTTTCTGCCGGATATCAAGGGTCTGACTTATTATCTTGTCGTTTATCTTTGAGATCTTTGTAAGAAGGCCCATTGCAAAGCCACCATTCTTAAGGAAGAGCTCCTTGATGAAATCAAGCCTGATATTGCACACAATTGAGTCCTCAACGGCTGCAACCGAATATCTGTACCTCTCCTCTGAGAAGATGCTCATATTACTGACAAACTCAAAAGGCCTTGTGATTGTAATAACCTGTTCGTCACCGGAAGCGGTGCGGCGGTAAAGCTTTACAAGCCCACTTTTCAGATATTTGAAATCAGTAATCTTTTCACCTTCATGATTAATGACTTCTCCCTTTCTGAAAGATCTTTCCTCCTTGTTATTGCAAAGTTCCTGTATAGTCTCTTCATCGAGATGAGCAAATACTATATCCCTGAACTCACAACTGGTGCAAATACAATTTTTATCAGATTTATTCACAGGCTATTTTTTTACAAATTTAACCTTTTTCTTTAAAAAGTGACATTTATCATATCTTTTGGTTGTACCTGATAGGCTTTTTGCTTAATATTTATCGCTGATACTATTACACATAAAACTGTTATTTTGTTCACAGAATTCTGCTTTTATTCTTTATTATTGCTCTTTCGGATGATCTTACAATTTTAACTTCCGTTTTTGTTACCTATCTTCAGACTTCAAATTTCATCCCCGGAAGTAAACCCTTTGGAAATGATCTACAGAACAGACTACCACATGCATTCCAGATTCAGTGACGGGAAGGCTGAGCCTCATGAATATGTTAATGATGCCCTGAGCAGCGGAATGAAAGAGATCGGCTTTTCGGAGCACTTAAACCTTATTGTTCCAAACCAGGAGTGGTGCATGGATCCGGCAAGGACCAATGAGTATATAAGAACTTTAAAAAAGCTCGGTAAAGAGAGAAAGGATATTCAGATCAGGATAGGCTTTGAAGTTGATTTTTTCCCCGGAAGGGAAAAGGAGATATATGACTTTATCTCCCCTCTCGGACTCGATTATGTAATCGGTTCTGTTCACTATATGGGAGATACAACGGTCGATAGCAGCCCAGACTTCTTTAAGGGGAAGGATATTGATGATGTTTTCAGAGGCTATTTTGACCTCCTATATCTGGCTGTTGAATCAGGCCTGTTTGATATTATAGGTCATTGCGACTTGCTGAGGATATATGACAACAAGCCATCGTTCGATCCTGAATATCTTTACCGGGAACTTGCCAGGAGAATGTCGCGCCATGACGTTGCATTTGAAATAAATACAAATGGAAGAAACAGGCCTCTTGCCGATTTCTATCCCGACCGCAGGTATATGAGTATCTTCAGGGAGGAAAATGTGCCGGTTTGCGTAAATTCAGATTCTCATTTCCCGGCAAGGGTAGGACAATATTTTGATGAGGCATATGCTCTTCTCAGAGATGCAGGCTATAACGAAATGTGTACATTCTCGTCACGGGAGAGATCAATGATCCCGGCCGATTTTTCTGAATTAAAGTAATAAAATTATCGATTTATATGAAAAACAACTCACTGATTCTGATCCTCTTTTCTGCTCTGACTCTATTTTATAGTGCCTGCTCCAGGGATCCGGCCGCTCACTATAGCCTTACGGGCGGACCCGAAGTAGTTCCCTTCAGGGCCATGCAGTTTCCTCTCACAGATGTAAAGCTTCTTGACGGGCCCTTCAAACATGCAACGGACCTTGATATCCGGACTCTTCTGAACTATGAGCCTGACAGGCTGCTTGCGGGATACTACATGGAAGCAGGACTCAGGCCCAAAGCTGAAAAGTATCATGGCTGGGAGGACGAGACAATTGCCGGACACAGCCTGGGCCATTATCTCAGTGCAGTTTCCATGATGTACCAGACAACAGGCGATAAAAGGTTCCGCGACAGGGCTTTCTATATAGTAAGTGAACTGAATAAGCTCCAGTCTGCCGATAAGGACGGCTATATTGGCGCATTTCCAAAAGGGAAGAAGATCCTTACCGAAGAGGTCGCAAAGGGAGATATAAGGGCAAAAGGATTTGACCTGAACGGGATTTGGGTCCCATTCTATACCGAGCATAAGATGATGGCCGGACTCAGGGATGCATGGCATCTTTGCGGGGACACGCTTGCCCTGGAGGTCGAAAAGAGATTTGCAAACTGGCTTGCGGGTATAGTCACATCGCTAACCGACGAACAGGTGCAGAGGATGCTTAAATGCGAACATGGGGGAATAGCCGAGGTACTCGCAGATCTTTACGCCGATACCAAAGACACACGGTATCTCAGGATGTCTGAATTATTCTATCAGAGATCTCTGCTTGATTCACTCAAGATGAAGCAGGATGTCCTTCCCCGGAAACATTGCAATACAAATATTCCAAAGATCATCGGATTATCCAGAATATATGAACTGACAGGAGACACAAGCGACCGTACCGCTGCAGAATTTTTCTGGAAAACGGTTGTAAATCATCATTCATATGTCACCGGAGGGAATGGCAATAAGGAGTATTTCGGTCCTGCCGATAAGCTGGCAGACAAGCTTGGCGATGAAACAACCGAGTCGTGCAATGTCTATAACATGCTCAAGCTTACAGAACACCTTTTTGAATGGCAGGGCGATGCAGCCTGTGCAGATTTCTATGAAAGAGCTCTTTTCAATCACATACTTTCTTCACAGGATCCTGTCGACGGCAGGGTGACATATAATCTTTCCCTCGCAATGGGCGGGTTCAAGAGCTTCCAGGATCCGTTGGACTTTACATGTTGTATCGGAACAGGAATGGAGAATCACTCTAAATACGGCAGGAATATTTATTACCACAGGGACAGTGAACTTTTTCTTTTCCAGTATATTGCCTCTGTACTTGATTGGAAAGAGAAAGGTGTTACAATTACTCAAAAAACAGGATTCCCGGAAGAACAGGGGACCACACTGGAATTCAGCTGCAAAGAACCAGTACAGCTGGAAATAAACATCAGGTATCCCTTCTGGGCCCAGAATGGCATGTTTGTAAAAATAAACGGAGCTGGCAGGAGGATAAGCAGGAAGCCCGGTAGCTTTGCTGTCGTTGAAAGAACCTGGAAAACGGGCGACAGGATCGAGATCTCATTCCCCTTCTCGCTCAGGCTGGAAGCAATGCCTGACGACAGGAACAGGGTGGCGGTAATGTACGGCCCGCTCGTACTGGCCGGTGATCTGGGACCGGTGAAAGATTCCCTATCATCTGCTCCCGGCTATGTGCCCGTAATGATGGCTGAAAACCGGGATCCATCTTCCTGGATTAAGCCTGTCGGAGGAAAGGTCAATACATTTATGACAATAAATACTGGCCAGCCGCGGGATGTTGAACTCAGACCGTTCTATACTTTCCACGACAGGAGATACTCTGTTTACTGGGATATGAAGAAAAAGTAAGAACTTTTCCTGAGAACCACAGAAGAGACACAGCGGGATCAGGAGACAAGAATATATCATAGAATCAGGCGAGCATATGCTCAATAAATATCTTGAGGCCTATTGCTATCAGGATAAGACCGCCTAATATCTCGACCCTTTGTCCGAGATGTGCACCGGCCGACTTGCCGATCCTTATAGCCGTCATAGAGGCAATGAATGTGACTGCCGCAATAATTGTCCCCGAGATCCAAATTTTAATGTCGAGGATGGCAAAGCTCACTCCGACTGCAAAAGCATCAATGCTTGTCCCTATAGCTATTGTAGCAAGAATCAGGAATTTACTGAAGTCCCTTGGCTCGGCCCCCTCTTTTCTTTTTAGGCCTTCCATGATCATCTTTATGCCCAGGAATGAAAGAAGTCCCAGGGCAACCCAATGATCGCTTGCCTTCAGTATGTCGCTTACAAGTGATCCGAGGAAATACCCGGCTATTGTAAGTCCTCCCTGAAAGATGGCAAGCACAAACGCAATTCTTGCGGCCTGCCAGAACAATATCCTGTTCTTCATAACACCATAGGAAAGCGAGACGGCGAAAGTGTCGAACGACAAGCCCAGGGCCACTGCTAATATTGTCAGAAAATCCATTAATTAAAAACTGCTAAACAAATATAACAGAATTTAAGTCAGGTAACAATCGCACCAACACGCACTGACGTACTTGTAAGCGATTGGTGTAAAAACGGGATTAAACATTTTATCCTCTTTGTGTTACACTGTGCCTTACGTTGTGCTCCTCTGTGGTCCAGTGAATTGTCTTTTAGCATAAAGGCACACAAAGGTTTTTATGAAGGTCGAAAAAGGATTTTTATTCCCGCCATGATAGAAACGTTATTCATG
>JBBIIS010000031.1:0-23648 GCA_037446375.1 Bacteroidota bacterium
TTCCAGACATTACTGTAATATCTGAGTAGTTTTGACATATCGTGAGCCGTCTGATCAGGTGTCTTTCGATTCCAGAAGTATTTTCTCGAATCGATCCCAATGGTCGGGATTCCGATTTCGGCCAGATGGTCAGCAATATTCTGTTCGAACGGGAACCACCCTCCATCACCCGATATTAGCAAGGCTACCGGCCCACCCGGATTATTTGTTTTTGCAATAGTCAGAATAACTGGTAAAGTTTTAATGCTATCAGAAGTCACCTGACTTTCGCGGAACTTCGCAAAGACATGCAGGTCATAAGGACCTTCAGAGAAATAGTCATTTGTGAATGTGATCAGGTTTAATGCAAAAACAAGAGAAAAAAATGCAATTTTCATCATTTATTTCCTTCAAACGTATTCAGATCAAATTTAGTCTGCTTCCTTATAAATTCAATCCCGGTTTATCAGGAATAATTTAATGTGTTGTCTCCTGCAGGCATGAAGGAGGCATCCATGTAGTACTTCGCGGGATCGGCCTGATCTATAAAAACATCAATATGATACCTGCCATTCAGATATGGGGTAGGATCAATAGTATAATCCCTGCTTACAAAATAATACTCCCTGTCGTTACTGGTATCGACCCACCGGCATCTGATAAACCATGGATTGTTTTCACCCATCCTGTACTTTTCATTCCTGCCAACAGAAACAAATTCAGCTGCAATTTTTCTTCCTTTGGAGAGAAGTCTTTTCTTCACAATATCCGCTTTGGAGTAACTTATAAAATAGTACAACCCGAAAACGAGAAGAAGTACGCCGATGGCCACGCCTCTGAAATTATATCTTATGGTATCTCCAAAATCTATCCTTTGTGGATCAGCTGGATCATACCACACAGGTACCTTTTCCCCTCGTGAAATAATCTTACGGGTTGTTGCCTTACCGGTAACCAGTTTCCCGTCAGGTGTGGTGAATGAGACTGTGACATGCCTGAAGCTTCCTCCCTTTGAACTACCACTTACAATGTCAATTATTGTGCTCTCAGCAGTGACCCCATGCATTTTGATCTTATAAGAGCTGGTAATGCTGCTTATCGATAATATCAGGATCACAGCGGCAACAGCCATTAAAATTGACACAGCAAACTTCTTGCTCATATAATTGTGATTTAATTCTCCGGTCTTCCCGTACTTAAACAAATATACCAATATTTGTTTAATTTTAATTTTTAAATATCTAAGTTACATAGCATCTGATGAGACGGATTTTGCTTACCGGAGCTTCCGGCACTGTTGGAAAAGAGATTCTGGGCAAGCTATGCGAAGATTTGCGGGATGCCGAGATAACAGTTTTTGATATTAAAACCAGTTCATCAACATCTTTCTTCAAAAAATTTGGCAGCCGGATCAAAATTGTGTACGGAAACATCTCTGAAAAAAATGATATTTCAGGAGCATGTTCTGACAAGGATCTTATTATCCACCTTGCTGCAATAATACCTCCCCTTGCGGATAAGGATCCGGCACTTGCGAAAGCCGTCAATGTGACAGGAACACTGAATCTTATCGGATCCCTGAAGGAGCTCTCTCCAAACGCATTCTTCCTTTACTCCTCATCAATTTCGGTTTACGGCGACAGAAATTTGAATCCATGGATAAAGGTAAGCGATCCTCTTCTTCCCAGCGACCGTGACGAATATGCCAGGACAAAGATTGAGGCTGAGAATCTGATAATGAGCAGTGGCCTGAGATGGAGTATTTTCAGGCTGACCGCAATAATGGGAATCGACAATCATAAAGTGTCTGAGCTGATGTTCCATATGCCTCTCGACAGCTGCCTGGAGATAGCAACTCCCGGAGATACTGCCAGGGCGTTCATCAATGCAACAAGTAAAACAGAACTCATTGAAAAAAAGATATTTAATCTTTCAGGAGGTGAGAAATGCAGGATCAGCTACAGGGATTTCCTCTCGCGCTCCTTCAAAATATTTGGATTAGGCAGGCTCAACTTCAGGGAGAATTCGTTTGCAGGGAGAAATTTTCATTGTGGCTATTATGAAGACGGGGATCTGCTTGAAGAAATTCTCGATTTTCGCAGGGATACTCTTGATGACTATTTTAAAATGGTTGAGAGTAATGTACCGTTGTCAAGGAAAATCATCACGATGCTTTTCCGCCGTATCATCAAGCATAATCTGCAAAGGAAATCACAGCCCCTGTTGGCCGTTGAATCGGGGAATAAAAGAGAAATGGAGCATTATTTCTGATCAGATAAGGATGGTCGCTTGCTTTAATACCTTATTATCATCCCCTATACCATATATTTTTACTCCGACGCTAACTACCACTTTTCCGATGTTGTCAACAAGTGAACTAACAACATCCTTGATCTCATCATGGTCCATGCTTTCATAGTCTTCTATATCGAAATAGATGTGAATGAAAAGCATGGAATCCTCTCTCTCAATTCTGCTAAATGCCTTTACAATTTTTGCAAACCAGATAAGTGAGGCAGAATTGAAATACTCAAGGTTAAGACGGAAGTTTGTTACTACCCTGGGTGATTTCACATATTTATTCACTACTTCCAGGAGCGGTTCATAGACCTTTGCAGCATTCTCAGGGATTGACTTCCCGCTCAGAATAAGTTCTCCCGTAAACAGATCGAAATCTATCTGCGGGCTCTTTAACGTTCCTTCAGAAAAAAACCCATCTCTTTCCCTCATCCCAGTAAATTATAATCGATCCCCCACCACTGAACAGTTACAAAGGTCTTATTACTTTTTCAATTCCTGACAAACATTCATCAAAATCATTTGCATTTTGTCAAAATTTTAAGATTCAAAGGCTGTTTTTCATCGCGGATCCCTGATATTCTGTCTTAAAAACTCCAACATCCCTGTCATATCAGGGCTGGTCCCGTTTTTTACATAATATCCAGATACCGCATTTGCTGCAAGCAGAGAATTGTAAAGATCAAATCCCATAAGCTGAGCAAGACAAAATCCTGCATTAAAATTGTCACCGCCACCGGTGAGGATATTCGGTTCCAGGCACAGGAAAGTTGCACATTTTTTAAAAGAGTCACCGTCATATGCAATTGCATCTCCGGTTCTGTGAATTATAAGAATATCTGTTTTTGTAAGCCTGCGGAGCGATGTTATAAACTCCTCATCCGAGTTTTTCTGCGAAAGTCCGAGGGAATTTGCCACAAGATCGGCCTCATTGTGATTTAGACTTAATATCACTCTGAAGTATTTCCTGAAACGTGATAAAAGATCTGTTATCTTTTTAATATCACCTGCAGATTTTCTTGAACAATCGGAGAAGTCAGTGAAGAACGGAAGCTTTGATCCCGGGGGAATAACAGATGGGACTATCTCTTTTAGAAATCCCTCCCATATTGAAGTTGAATGTGGTATCTCGCTCCAGTTCAGAAATGATACAAGCTGCTTCCCGCTCAGCCACTCCTTTATCCTTTCAATGCCGATAAATTCCTTTATTGAGACCCATGTGAGATCATTATAAGGGCCGGGATCAAACAGTATCACCTTTGAATTGCTGAACTCAAGGGCAGTTGCATTTATAGTCCCGCCGATAGTATGAAGAGTGCAGTTTGGAGAGATTGAACGGAAGAAGGGGAGAATATCTGGCAGGCCAAAGGTTCCGGCACATTCAGTCTTAACGCCCATGTTACCCAGGGCATTTGCGGTTATGACCATGTTTCCTCCGAGCTTTGATATCCTTGTTTCAAGCTCAATTCCGCAGCTTTTGTTTTCGCGGCTTATTAAATATTCACCTAGCTGCCGTCCGCTTGTAAAATATCCGGTTTCGTTTTTACTGTCCTTTTCCCTTACGACTCTCACTATATAATCTATACATGCATCAAATCCGAGGAATGCACTATGGCCATTATTTCTGCCCTCTTCAAGCAGAGTAATAAGTTCAGGAATCGTATCAGTCAAAACCTTATCCATCAATACACATTTACAAATCGACCGCTGCATCCATGTCAAGAAGCAGGAGGGCATTTGAATGTGCCTTTACGGCAGAAGCCGGAAAGGCAGGTGAAATTTCGCTATCTATCAGTTTCCTGGCAACAGGAGCCTTCCTTTTACCATTCATCTGGATGATCACAGTCTTTGCCTCCATTATATACTTCACGCCCAGTGAGATTCCTCCTGTAAGCTTAGCTTTGCCGGAAAAGTATTTCTGACCCACATTTTTCGTGGTCTCATCAAGATTAACAATATGGGATCGGAGATCGAACGGGATTCCGGGTTCATTCAGCCCCAGGTGCCCGTTCATTCCCACTCCCAGCAGCATCATATCGATTGGGCCGTAACTCTTAATGAAATCATCAGTTTTTTTGCACTCTCCCGGCAGGTCCTTCGACTCACCGTTGAAAAAGCAGAATCTTTCCTTTGAATAATCGATATGAACAAAAAGATTCTTTTGCAGGAAAGAGAGGCAGTTTTCGGAGCTCATATTCCCCAGATCTGACCATTCATCAAGTCCGACAATTCTTGAATTTCTGAAACTGACCTTTCCGGATTTATTGAGGCTTATGAGATGCCTGAATGTGCCCACTGATGTCTCCCCTGCCGGGAAGCAGAGGAGTGCATCGGGTTTCTTACGGATGATCTCCGCGATCATCTCAGCCGTCTCTGACGAAAGCTCTTCGTAATCTTTATAGATTATTTGTTTCATATTGGTAAAATTATTTTTTCTCGTAAAGACGCCAAGGTTATTTTTGCGTCTTAGCGCCTTCGCGGGAAATTTTCAGATTTTAAGTTCGCCCCAGCCTTTTCTGTACTCTCTCCTAACAAACTGATTGGCCAGGTCAAAATTGGTGATACGCATATTCTCTCCATCCCATTTGTATGTTATGTAGCGTCCTGGGAAGACAAAGCTCGTCATCTCTCCGTAAACGGGATCCTTTCGTGTCACCTGCTCGCGGATATTGAAGCTCCTTAATATCAGGTTGCCCATTAGGACAGTTTCGGTCAATGGCCCTGCATATCCGACAAATGGTGAATCAACTTCGGCATTTCCATATCCTGCAATGCAAGCGTCGATCCATTGCCACCAGTGGCCATCCATATCGCCCTGTACCCTGGCATATTTCCGGGGAACATTAACCTCTTTATTCCTCGATAAAGGAAGCAGGATCGGATTACGCCCACCCCATCCGCATGCAGCCTTGCCTTTGGTTCCGATGAAAAGGGTACCTCCCTCATAATCATTCAGTCCGACAGGAAAATCTGCAAGTATTTCATTCAAATTTACATCCTGATCAATCTCATTGGGTCTGTCGGGGGTTATGCCTCCATCCATCCAGAAGAGATCAAGGTCCCTTCCGGTTTTAAGCTTATACCTGAAGCGAACAATGCTTGAGACAGGTCCGCTGTCGGGATAAATTCCTTCCTCGAAAATGCCGCTGTAAACAGTACTTGCACTGCAGGTGACCTCAGTCGGATATCCAAGGCTGAGAAGCTTGAAAGGAGGGCCTATAATATGGCATCCCATATCACCCAGGGCTCCTGTTCCGAATCTCCACCACCCTCTCCAGTTGAAAGGGACGAGGTTATCGATATAATTTGTATCCTGGGCGGTGCCAAGCCATAGATCCCAGCTCAGTTCTTTTGGAACAGCAGGGGTAGATTTTGGCCAGGGAATTCCCTGAGGCCATACGGGCCTGTCGGTCCAGCAATAGACCTTCTCAATATCTCCAAGTATATCGGCTTCTATCCATTCCCTTAACGTGCGCATGCCGTCGCACGACGCACCCTGGTCGCCCATTTGTGTAACAACCTTATATTTCTCAGCAGCTCTTGTAAGGATACGTGCTTCGTAAATATCGTGGGTAAGAGGTTTCTGAAGGTATAGGTGTTTTTTAAGCTGCATTGCACTTAGCCCGACAATAGCATGATTATGATCCGGGATAGCCACCGAAACCGCATCGAAGTTTTTGCTCTCCTTGTCAAACATCTCTCTCCAGTCGTGATAGAATTTTGCCTTCGGGAACTGTTTAATCCTGGGAGCTGCCATTCTGTCGTCAACATCGCAGAGGAAAGCAATTTCTGCATTCTTCTTTGGTGCGATTGAATAATGACGGATATCGTCAGCTGCCTCTCCGCCACAACCCACAGCGGCTATAAGAAGCTTGTCGCTAGGGACAACATGTCCAAGTCCGCTCACTGTAAAGCTCGGAAGTATTGTAAAAGCAGCGGCTCCCGTAGCCGCTGTCTTTACAAAATTCCTTCTCGATATGCCTCCTGAATTATCAGGTACATCCTTGTCTGTTTTCATTGCGTTATAATTAAATGTCAGCAACAGAAAACGGTTACTATTTTGAACTTTTTTTCTTGAGTGGCTTTACTGCTACCTCCTTGAAAAAGACAACATCATTGTTGCTGTGGTTCTGCAGTCCCATATATCCATATTCCGGACGGGGGCCGCGGAATGGTTCGAAATCGAACTTTCGTGCCGGTACAGGATCGCCTTCCTTGTAATCTGTAACTTTTACACCGTTAACATAAACAATAGTACGAAGCCCGTCGAGTGTTATCTCAGTCGTATTCCATTCAGGACCCGGTTTGGCAGGTTTTGCAAGAGGGTGGTTCATTGAATAAAGAGTACCTGTGTAGTGGGCATCATCCTCACCAGATTTTTCCGGAGCGTTATCAATCTGACACTCATAACCATAGTGTACCGGCATCCACTCTTCGCGCGGTTCGATCGGGATACGGATAAAAATTCCTGAGTTGCTGTTTGAATCACGCATTGCCCATACAACCTTAATAACACAGTTTCCGAATTTTTCCTTTGTCCAGTAGAGCAGACCCATGCCGCCATGAGATTTAATTAATCCGTTTTCGACATACTGTTCACCCGGACCAACATGTTTCCATCCGGTAAGATCCTTGCCGTTAAATAACTGACGCCATTCCTTTGAATCCTGTGCCCTCAGGGATGATCCCGAAACAAGGACAAAAAGGATTACAGCTGTAAATACAGCCCAGCCGGTTTTAAAATAATTTTTCATAGTAATGAATTTAAGTAATTAGTTATTTTTCTTGCTTTTAAATATTGCATTTGAAACGATTGGCTTAGCCCAGAAACTAAGGCTTAGAATATATACAAGGGGCAAAATCAGTATCATCATGCCTGCCCTCAGCCCGATAAGGTCTTTCATCTTTCCGATAAGAAGTGAGAATATCGCCCCTCCTGCTATAGCGGTGCAGAGTATTCCTGAAAATGACCCATGGTATTTCGGGACGCTGTTCAGCGCCAGTGAAAAAATGATCCCGTACATTACAGAGAGACAAAACCCAAGGGCCGGAAAACCAATCATTGACCAGCTTGCCTTTCCAAACAGCGTAAATATAAGTACAACTAGAGCTGCAAGTGTAAAAATGCGAAGGACTATCTTGCTGTCCAAGATCTTAAGGAGTACAAGACCAAGGAAACAGCCTACAGTCATCATTCCCCAGAAAAGGCCCACTGTAGCTGCTCCTCCGGTTTCCGGCCTGATTCCGTGATAGGACCTTAGAAATTCCGATATCCAGTTTGCAATGCCCTGTTCTAGTCCTACATAAGAGAATATCCCGAAGAAAAAAAGTAAAACTGTTTTCTGCCTGAAGAGACCAAGGTGAATATCCCATGCACCAACTACCTCATCCTCCTTTCTTACAACCTCCGGGAATCTGACAATCATTACTATTGCAACCATCATAAAGCTTATGAAGGCAAATACCCAGTAAATTGAGATCCATGGCAGTTTCTCAGGAGTAAAAACTGCCAGTAATTTTATGAAGAAATCATGATTACAATTACTGCCAAGATTTGAAACAAGATATGAATAGACGAAGGGGCTCAGAAATGAAGCGGCCCCAAAGACAAGCTGAACGATAATATTGTTAAAGGCAAAATTCTCCTCGCCTCCTGTAACGCGGAGAAGCGGGAACAGTGCAACCTGGAGAAGCGCCATTCCGGACCCTATCATGAACAAAGAAAAAAGAAAAACTGGGAAATGCGGAACAAGCGAAAAGAGCAAAGCACCGCAGAGGGCAAGTATCCAGGCGGCTGTGAGCCCCTTCTTCTCCTGGTATTTCTGAACTATCATCCCCGAAGGGATCGACATTAATGCGTAGGCGATGAAAAATGAGAAGGGAAGCATTCCGGTCATTGTCCCGTTTAAGGAGAAGCTGTCAGTTACGTTCGGATTTATTGAACCAAGGATGTTGGTAAGGAATGAGATAGCAAAAAAGATCAGAAAGATAAGGACTACCAGGTAATATTTCCTTTTCATGTGAATCGCTAAAGATCGCAGTAAATTACCTTCCGAAGTTAAGCAATTAGCTTATCGGATACTCCAGGGTAATGATATTTTTATGACTCTCTTTAAGATAATTTAAGCTTACCTGATTTTTTAGAATCAGCTTCATAAAATGGCTGTGCGGATCCGGCAGAAATAAGTCAATGAGATCATAAATGGCTATCGTCCGGTAAGATCACCATGATCTTCCTCCTCGAAAGTGATCTTCCAGGAGAGGTCGCTTTGCTTTTTCCAAATCAAGGTAATAACACCCTTGGCAACCGCATTATACGATTCATTTTTCCAGTTAAGAGTAACGAGGCCCTCAAGAAATATGATATCTCCATGAATATTTGAAATTCCTTCGCTTATCGCAATACCTGACGAATGTTCAAGCATGTATTTCATACCGCCAGCAATGCTGTCTTTGCCACACATTCTCCATCCGCATGAAATTACAACAGCATCATCAGCAAATGATTTCATAAGCTTGCTTGCATCACCGGAATTGAAAGCTGATGTAAAGTCATTTGTCAGGGAGGACACAATCCCTTTGTCAACAGGAACTCTTTCGTTTCTGCCACAGGCTAATAATGATACCAGTAGTATTGCCGCGGAAATCGTATACAGTGTTTTCATGACCGAAGGATTAAGTGTAAAAATATTACATAGGGAAATTCAAGCCTAATAGCAATTTACAACAAATAATTCCTTAAGTCAAGTAATCAGTTGGCAGGTTTGAGCAGCTTATTTAAGTAACAGGTACATTCCTGCAGCGAGAGAGGCTCCGACAAACGGTCCGATTATCGGAACCCATGAGTAGCTCCAGTCGCTGTTTCGCTTTCCGGGGATAGGAAGCAGGAAGTGCATAATTCTTGGGCCAATATCCCGGGCCGGGTTTATGGCATAACCAGTTGGCCCTCCAAGCGATAGTCCTATCCCAAGAACAACAATAGCAACCGGTAATGCGCTCAGTGAGCCAAGTCCAACCTGAGGTTGAGCCATATAGAGGACTGCCAGCGACAGGGCATAAGTGCCAATAACCTCAGTAAGTAAATTATACCAGTAACTTCTTATATTTGGCGCAGTGCAGAAAACGCCAAGCTTTGAATCTGCATCGGTTGTTGCATCGAAGTGCTTTTTGTACGCAAGCCAGACCAGTGTGGCTCCGAACATAGCCCCCAGAAGCTGCGCAATAATGTAAACCGGGGCTTTTGCAAGTGGAAACTTGTCAGCCAGAACAAGGGCTGCTGTTACGGCCGGGTTAAGATGGGCTCCGCTGAATGGAGCGGCAATTAGCACTCCGGTAAAAACCCCGACGGCCCACCCGAATGTTATTACTATCCAGCCGCTGCTATTTCCCTTTGTTTTGTCAAGTGCCACATTGGCAACGACACCGCCTCCGAAGACAATAATTATTGCGGTTCCAAAAAATTCTGCAAAGAATGGATTCATAAGTTTGCAATTTAAGTACTATTATAACAAATTATTTATCTGCGGCCCAGGCTTTTACTGCCTTTACGGCCCTGTGCCAGCCCTTCACAAGAACCGCAACATCCTCCTCAGCCATGGAAGGGGTAAACTTCATATCCCTCTGCCACTGCCGGCTTATCTCGTTTATGCTGCTCCAGTAACTTACAGCCAGACCTGCAAGGTAGGCCGCTCCCAGGGCGGTGGTTTCAGTAATTTTCGGCCTTACTACGGAGGCTCTCAGCAGATCGGACTGGAATTGCATAAGGCTATTGTTTACGGTTGCACCGCCGTCGACTCTCAGTTCCTTGATTATGATGCCGGAATCCTGCTGCATTGCTCCAAGGATATCGAGTGTCTGGTAGGCGATGCTGTCGAGGGCAGATCGTGCTATATGAGCCGAAGAGGTACCCCTTGTGATTCCGAAGATGGTTCCCCGGGCGTGCTGATCCCAGTGAGGCGCTCCCAGACCGGCAAACGCCGGTACAAAATATGCTCCTCCGCTGTCGCTTACTTTTGCTGCAAGTTTTTCAACATCGGCGGATGCACTGATAACCCCAAGTCCGTCACGCAGCCATTGCACAACAGCACCTCCGATGAAGATACTTCCCTCAAGGGCATAAACTGTCTCATTGCCTATCTTCCATGCAATCGTTGTAAGAAGCTTATTCTTTGACCTTGTTGGAACCCTGCCAATATTCATCATCATAAAACAGCCGGTGCCGTAGGTGTTTTTTACCATACCCGGTTCAGTGCACATCTGTCCGAAAAGTGCTGCCTGCTGGTCTCCCGCGATCCCGGCGATGCGGATCGGTGACGAGAAATGCCCGGTCGTTTCTCCATAGATCTCGCTTGATGATCTGACTTCAGGTAAAATACTTTCGGGAATATTCATTAGCTTAAGCAACTCGCCGTCCCAGCTTAGATTTTTAATATTGAATAGCATCGTCCTCGATGCGTTAGATACATCTGTGATATGAAACTCTCCTCCGGTAAGGTTCCAGATGAGCCACGAGTCGATAGTCCCAAAGGCAAGCTGCCCTTTTTCTGCAAGCTTGCGTGCTCCCTTTACATTATCGAGAATCCATTTGACCTTTGTAGCCGAGAAATAGGCATCAATTACAAGCCCCGTTTTCTCGAGTATCTTCTCTTCATGTCCTTCAGCCTTAAGCTGGTCGCAATACTCCGCCGTACGCCTGTCCTGCCATACGATTGCATTATATACAGGCTTTCCTGTGGCTCTGTCCCATACTACTGTTGTTTCCCTCTGATTTGTTATACCGATAGCGGCAATATCCCTGCTGTCAATTCCTGCCCTGATTAGTGCATCAAAAGCGACTCCTGCCTGCGATGACCATATCTCTTCAGCATCATGCTCAACCCATCCGGGTTTTGGATAGATCTGCGTAAATTCTTTCTGAGCAGAGGTAACGGGAAGGCCGTCATGGTCAAATATTATGGCCCTTGAGCTTGTTGTCCCCTGATCTAAGGCCAGAATATACTTCTTCATAATGAGCTGATTTTTGTGAAAGACTATTGTATATAGTTCCTTACCAATATACTTATTTTTTCAGTTTGTTGGCTGATCCAGTTTTTATCATGGCCCAGCTCTCTTGCCATGATCGAGGCTACAACATTTGCAGCTTTCTCAGATTCTCTTGCATCGAGAAGGAGTGATCTTGTTCTTCGGGATATAATATCTTCAACATTGACAGCCATCTCGTTCCTGCATATCCAGATTATTTCGGCTGCAGTATATGGCAATGACTCTGATATTTTGCTCCCCAGTTCAGGATGATCACTCACCATTTTCTCTATCTCCCCTGCCCCGCTGCCATAGATCTTCAGACGGCTCTCCTTGCCTGTCTCATTAAACTGATCGATCAGAAATTCTTTTGTAACACATTTTCGCTTCCCGATAAGGCCTTCCCTGATAGCCCTGTCTAATGTCTCTTCTGCCATACAGCGGTACGTAGTCCATTTTCCCCCGGTAATTGTAACAAGCCCCGACCTTGAAACGATGATCTTGTGCCTTCGTGATATCTCCTTCGTTGACTGTGGATTGTCAGGGTCAGAAGCAAGCGGGCGGAGTCCTGCAAAGACGGAGAGTATATCCTTCCTTTCAGGTGCCCTTACCATATATCTTGCCGCTGTTCGAAGGATAAAACTTATCTCCTCTTCGAGTGCTTTGGGTTCTTCACTTATATTCTCTAGCGGAGTGTCGGTTGTGCCGGCAACAACTTTGCCATACCATGGAATTGCGAACAATACCCTGCCATCGTCCGTTTTGGGGATCATAATTGCTGATCCACTCTGAAGAAAAGATCCGTCCAGAACAATGTGCACACCCTGGCTTGGTTTAATAATATGTTGTGCTGCAGGGTCATCAAGAAGAAGAACCTCATCAGCAAAAACACCTGTTGCATTTATAACAACTTTTGATCTGACTTCGTAATCTTTCACCTCAACAAGGTCTTTCGCCTTAACTCCCCTAATTTTTCCACCTTCACCCTTCAGAAGTCCTTCAACTTTAAAATAATTAAGCACTATTCCTCCATTCCTTGCACACGACCCGGCCAATGCCACAGCCATTCTTGAATCATCAAACTGACCATCGTGATATACTATTCCTCCTTTCAGGCCTTCAGGCTTCAGGTTTGGTAAGCTCTCAAGGGTCCTTTTCCTGCTTATGAAATGGGATCTGCCAAGGCTCAGCCTCCCGGCAAGTATATCATAAAATTTAAGTCCAACTGTATATAAGATCACATCAAAAAGTGTATAAACGGGAATTATAAATTCCTGGTTTGTTGTAAGATGCGGTGCATTCTTAAGCATTCGTCCCCTCTCGGCAAGCGCTTCCATGACAAGAAATACATCCCCCTGGGCCAGATACCTTACTCCGCCGTGTACCAGCTTTGTACTCCTTGATGAGGTCCCTTTGGCAAAATCCGATTTCTCAAGAAGAATAGTTTTGTAGCCTCTTGTCACAGCATCAAGGGCAATTCCCAGGCCTGTTGCTCCGCCACCTACAACTATTACATCCCATTGCTGATCGGCGTTACTCTGAAGCTGGCTGATCATTTCAATACGATCCATAAAATTTAAGTTCGTTTTCAGATAATAAACTTAATGAGAATAGTTTTCATTACAAATGAAAAATTATCCTTATGCTATACTTTGACAGATTTATTGAGTAACTTGTAAGAACAAACTGTTCAATTTGTTGTTAAAAAAATAAAATCACATGAAGTATCCTGTTTTTTTTCTCGCCCTGATGATGTTCAGGCCTGCCTTTTCTCAAAGCAGATTATCAGTTGTCCCACAAGTAGATCTTAAGAAATATTCAGGCACATGGTACGAGATTGCAAGGCTTCCTGCATTTTTTGAAAAGAATCTCAAATGTGTGACTGCCACCTATACTTTGAGAAGTGATGGAAAAATAACGGTTCTGAACATGGGACACAAAATTGACGATCCGTCCAAAGTGAGTTCTTCCACGGGGGTTGCATGGATTCCCGACAGTAAATTTCCGGCAAAGCTAAAGGTGCAGTTTTTCTGGCCATTCAGCGGCAATTACTGGATTCTTGAGCTTGATAAGGATTATAAATATGTGCTTGTAGGCGACCCGTCGTTCAGGTACCTCTGGATTCTGGCAAGGGAAAAATCGATAGATCCTGCATTATTCACAATGCTTCTTGAGCATGCAGTCAAGGCCGGCTTCGATGTAAGCCCGATAATTAAAGTTGATCAGGACTGTAAATAGAACGATATGGAGACTGGGTGAAAGGGAGAAGTCAAATTCCTTATTTCAGCATTCCCGCGACATGTGAAAAGTCACCATCATTATTAGCGGGTCTGATCCCGAGAATCTTGCAGATAAGATCATATATATCAACATTATTGAACTCCTTTGCAGAATATCCCTTTTTAAATGCGGGTCCGGCCGCATAAAAAATTGCGAACATATCAGAATTTCGGTTATCGTATCCATGTGCACCACCATTAAGGGTCCCCATAAACTGTCGTGTAGAGATATACCAAGAGCTGTCGGCTACTGCAATCACCTCAGGAATCCTCTGGTTGGTTCCATAATGCCATCTTTCAGGAAGCCGGTCTTTTGAGTATCCCTTTACACCCCTGGTTCTATTAAGCAGCATAAGAATGCTGTCTTTCTTTCCTTCCGCAGGCTTAATAAGATATACAGGGTTCCCTCCCCATATTCCACCAATCATTCTTTCCGGAATAAGGCTTTTCAGGTTTATATACCTGTCAGCTGACAACTGTGACATTCCATGATCGGAAAGAACTATCAGGTTAAGTTTTTTGGCTATCGGAAGTTTTGAAAGCTTGTCCCTCATAACTCCTAAAAGACTATCGAGATGTTCGACCACCGCCCCTGTTTCCGCGGAAACAGGTCCAAAATCGTGAGATGTTGCATCGGGTTCGTCAAAATAGAGTGTGACCAGTTCAGGTCTTTTATCCTCAGGATACCCAAGCCACTTGACTACAGTATCTATCCTGTCGGCATAAGTAACCTTTGAATCATACTTCTTCCAGTAATCAGGCTGCATGCCTTCTATGGGGACCTCGGAACCGACCCAGAAAAAGGAGGCGGTCTTTAATCCCTGCTTCCTGGCAGTGACCCATATTGGTTCGCCGGAGTAGAAAGACGGGTTTTCAACAGCTTTCCTGTCTCCGATCCTGTACATAAGGTTCAGTTCGGGTGCGAAAAAAGTATTGTTCACAAGCCCGTGGTGATCGGGATAAAGACCAGTAGCAATCGAATAGTGATTAGGGAATGTAACTGTCGGGAAAGATGATATGAGCCTGTCGGCCTTCACCCCCTCAAGCGCCATCCTGTTCAGACTGGGAGTTTTGTATATCCTGTAATAATCCCATCTGAAGGCATCAAAAGATACCATCAGAATATAATTTTTAGGAGGCTTTCTCTTTTCTTTCGAAAATCCTGTAACAGCCAGCAGGGTGGCGCCAAGGAGAACAACTATTGTAAAAATACGGGTAAATTGCTTTTTATTTTTCATAAAAAATATTTGTCATGCAGTCTTGCGGTCTGAGAAATGTCGGATTACTTAAATTTGAGACAGACAGGGGATTTAATTTTAAGGTCGCTGACCTTATTTGAAGGGATGCCTGTTTTCTGATCAATACTGAAAACAGCAATATTATCTGATCGTTGGTTACCAACAAGAAGGAATTTACCTGATGGATCAATAGTAAAATTCCTTGGCCAGCTTCCTCCGCAATCGGTGTGAGCCACATTCTTAATTGTCCCATCTTCATTTATTTCGAATGTAACTATGTCGTTCTCTCCGCGGTTAGATCCGTAAAGGAATTTACCCGAATAGCTGATCTGAATTTCGGCGCAGGCATTCTCACCAGCAAATCCTTCCTTCAGTGTTGAAATTGTCTGAACTGGTATAAGCCCTTTCTCCCTGTCAACATTAAAAACAATTATTGTTGAATTCAGTTCACATATCAGATAAAGTTTTGTTCCTGCATCATTGAAAAGGAAATGACGCGGCCCGGTTCCCCCGGGCAAGGCGATACCTTCGGGTATGACTGTTTTCAGCCTGCCTGCCTGCCTGTCAAGTTCAAAGATCCAAACCCTGTCGAGTCCAAGATCAGAAACATAGATCCTTTCTCCTGCAGCATCCGATACAATCATATGTGCATGTGAAACAGTTCCCTCAGAACCGGTAAAGTGTATTGTATCTGTAATTGTAACCGGGACACCTGATCCGTTGAGCTTTACAACTGCTACTGATCCTCCGCCGTAGTTTGCAACAAATAGAAAATCATTCTGAGGAGTAATTGAAATAAAGCATGGTCCTCCGTTTGGGACGGCCATCTCGTTCACTTTTTTAAGATCTGAAAATTTGCCGTTATGGCTAAATGTCGTAAGTCCGCCTGTTCCGGGTTTTATAAATGAATCAACCTCATTAATAGCATAAATAAGATTAAGGTTCTTATTGAAACAGAAATACGATGGATTTGTTCCTGCATTGAAGGTGCCGACATGTTTGAGTGTTCCATCGGACTGATTAAAATCAAAGACATTTATCCCTGAATCACCTTTCACAGAATAGCTGCCTGTGATAAGTTTTACCTTCTGGCTGCACGATGTAATACCCGTCAGGCTTATTAATGAAATTGCAACAAGTTGAATGAATCTGTTTTTCATTTTGTATAATTTTTTACACAGAGTTATGAAACAAGCTTATCTCCTGTTCCGGCTGAATTCGACCTCTCCCAAAACCCTTATCCCGGGAGGAAGGAGTTTATAACATAATTATTCTTTTCTTTCACACCTTCTCTCTTTGGAGAAAAGACCGGGGGAAGAGGTTTTCTAATTAAAAAAGGCTGTTTCCAGCCTTTTTTTGTTATACCTCAAAGCTGTCAACTTCCCTGTAGGCCTGTATAACGCGGGTCTCTCCATCCTTGCCTTTCAGGCTGCTTCCGTGTTCCATGCAGAGGACACCCGTATAATTGCGGCTGTAGATATATTTAAATACATTCTTAAAGTTGATCTCTCCGGTAGTTGGTTCATTTCGTCCCGGGTTATCGCCAAGGTGAAATGCTGCGATCTCTGTCCATGCTGCCTCAATGTTAGGGATAAGATTGCCTTCTGTTATCTGCTGATGGTAGATGTCATCAACGATCTTGCACGATGGCCTGTTAACTGCCCTGCATATCTCATAGGCCTGGGGAATCCTGTTAAGGAACAGGCCCGGATGGTCGTGCAGGGTGTTAAGTGGTTCAAGAACCATTGTCACACCTGCCGGTTCAAGTATATCACAGCAGTATCTCAGGTTATCAATAACGTTTGCAGTCTGGTACTCACGATGAAGCCTTTCATCATATCTTCCGGGTACCACAAGTGCCCACTTTGCATTTGTACGCTTTGCAACCTCCACTCCCTCTTTCATTTTCGCAATAAGCATGTCTCTGGTCTCAGGCTTATTAAGGACAAATGAAGTAACAGAGAAGTCGGCATAAAGAACGAAGGGACCAAGGTCCATTCCAAGCTTCTGAAGTGAAGTGGCAATTTTGACCTGATCATCAACAGGGCGGCTCATGAGCCCATTATCGAACATAGCCCTGAATCCCATGTCGTAACAGAACCTGACATTGTCAGCAAGGTCCTTTCCGGCATGTTTCAGCCTGAAAGGCTGTTCGGCCTGGGTCAGCCTTTTTATTTTCCGTGTTTCAGCTGCACCCAGAAAGGCAGGTGCGGCAATAATTGCCCCACCTGTGATTGCAGCTTTTCTGATAAATCCTCTTCTGCTGTTATCCATATCAGTCTTTATTTTTCCGGTTTATAAGCTTCTCCTGCGATTGGAACATCCTTTGGAACATCAACGGGACCGAGTACAAAGACCTTTGGCCCGAGTTTCAGATCCGAGTTCATCATCTCATCCCATGTTGTCTCTTTTCCTGTATAGGCTGAAATACGGCCCATTATCCCTGTCATAGTAGAGATTGCAGTGTTTTCCAGTTCATTGAATGGCTTGCCGGTACGTATTGAGGTAACAAGGTCGATATGTTCCTGTACATACGGATCCTTCATTTTATTTGATGCTGGTTTGCCCTGTTCATCGAGAGGATATGCATATGCCCATACCTGGGTACCTTTGCTGTCAAGCACTGTGTTCCTGCAGTTCGATGAGCCATTTGTTCCCTGGACTCTTTCGGATACATTGCCGGAGCAACCGTTTATCTGCCGGCACATGCTGTGAAAATGCATGCCGTTTTCAAAAACATAATCAACACTGAAGTTGTCGTACTGGTCACCGGTAACTCTCCTTAGCCTTGATCCAAAACCAAGAGCTTTGACAGGGTGAGAGCCTGTAAACCAGTTCATGACATCGAGGTTGTGGACATGCTGTTCAACAATATGGTCGCCAGAAAGCCAGCTCCAGTTGACCCAGTTGCGGATCATCCACTCCATCTCCGACCATTTTGCATCCTTGTCGCGGTGCCACAGCTTATCCTGGTTCCAGTAAACATTTCCACCAACAATATCTCCTATTGCTCCGGATTTGATCTGCTGATATGTAGCGACATAGTCTCTCTGATGTCTGCGCTGTGTTCCTGTCACAATTGTAAGTTCCAGCTCTTTTGCTTTAAGGGCGGTAGCCATTACTGACCTTGCACCTGTTGGATCTACGCATACAGGTTTTTCTGTAAAAATATGCTTCTTCGCGGCTACGGCAGCTGCAAGATGTTCTGGTCTGAAGAATGGAGGTGTTGCAAGAATAACAAGATCTACGCCTGCATCCAGTACCTTCTGATAGGCGTCAAAACCCACAAAACATTTTTCAACAGGCACTTCCTGTCCTTTTTGTTTCCTGATCTCTTCACGGCATGAATCGACACGGTCTTTGAATGTATCTCCCAGAGCAACTATCTGAAGATTTGGACCAGCTGAAAGAAAGTTGATCGCAGCACCTGTTCCCCGTCCGCCGCAGCCTATAAGTCCCGCTTTCAGGACTGGTCCATCCGGAGCCTGGTCAAGCCATTTAGTCTCGGCCACAACGCTCTTTTGATTTTTGGCCTTTGTCTCTGTCCCTGAGCCTGCGCAACCGGCCAGCATTGCAGGGGCAACTATACCAGCTGCTCCAACTGTGGCAGCCGTTCCTAAGAATTTACGTCTCGAGATCTCTGATTTTTTCATATTGATTTGGTTAGGTTGATTCTTATGCAATTTACAATTTTCCTGTCTTCTGGTCAAATTCACAGACTACCCTCAGACCAACATAGAAGCAGTCGGAATACCACCATATACTCTTTGGCATCTGCGGATCAGTTCTGAGCCAATCGCTTGTCTTCGTATAATCACGTGCTGCACTTCTTACCCGTCCGGCATTATCAAGAAATGTTCCTCCCCGTATTACGTGCTCATTGCCGGTGTCAGGACCCCTTGGATCCTTAAGCAGACCCTGCGGATATTTGCTTAGGATATCCGTCTGGTACCAGTCTGAACAGAACTCTGCAACATTTCCAAGCATATTCTTCAGTCCCCAGGGATTTGGCTTTACCCTGTCGGGAGTCTGGGTCTTTGATGGACTATTTCCCTTGTAAATTATATATGTATTAATAACGGCGGTGTCGTTCCTTGAAAGCTTTGCTCTCAGACCCGACTTTTCAAACTTTCTGGGATCGCCCTTGAAGAAATAGGGTGTTTCAGTCCCGGCCCTGCACGCATATTCCCACTCAGCTTCGGTTGGAAGCCTGTAAGTTTTTCCCGTGACTTTCGACAGCCATTTGCAATAAGTCTCGGCGGCATGATAGCTGAATGATATTGCGGGCCTTGATCCCATTCCCCATCCCTGGTCGGGCTGGCCATAGGGCGGCGTGGCACCTGATATGGCATCGGTTTTTGCAACATTTTTGCGTGAGCCTTCAGTATCGGATGATCGGCCTTCCCCTGCAGTCTGTCTGTAAAACGCCAGGTACTCATCCCAAGTAACCTCAACCTCTGCCATAAAGAAAGGGCTTATTTCAACCAGCCTAACCGGGCCCTCATCCGGCTTTCTGAAAGGTTCATTATCAGGGCTGCCCATTTTAAAACTGCCTCCGGGGATTGCCACCATATTAAATGATATTGGCGAATCAGGAATTCTTTCAGTAAAGGATTTAAATTCAGAAACCTTTGCCGCATCTTTGTATATCTCTTTTGGGGCAGACGATGTGTTTCCGAAAGTTTTATTGCTTCCATGTGTATACCCTTCAATAAAATGACCGGCATTCAGATGGCAGTTTATACAGTGAAGTTCGGGGGTTTTCTTTTGCTGCCTGTAATAAAGATGGGCATCTTCACCCTCTTTTGATAACTTTAAAGGGAAAAGATTTTCATGACATTTTATACAGCTGCTCTCATATGAATAGCCTCTGGCATATTCAAGACTTCTTTTTCCCTGCCAGTCGAACGATGCAGAATCCTTAGTCCAGAAATTCCAAAGATCCCGCAGTCCCGTCTTTGCCTTCGCCCACAGGTATCCCTGTCCTTTTGGAGGCAGGTGGCATTCAACACATGATATCCGGTATCCCGAACGGGTTTCATAATGCACCGAATGTTTCCATGAGGCATCCGCGGCCGGATGAATATGGCACGAAACACAGTACTTATTTGTTGATGAGACAGAGATGATCTTTCCTGCTCCAAGTATCAGAATTATTCCTGCTGCCAACCCTGGAACAAACCACAATAAAAACTTCTTCATATGACAAAAAATAATCAAGCTCAAGATATAAAAAAAACTATAAGCAGGTGTTAACCGTTATCTTAGTATGTAGTATTTTTAATCTTTTTTAATAACTGGACTTATCGGGGAGGTAAAAAGCTAAAAATGAAAAAAATCCTGACATTTATTATTGCCCTTTCACTGGGCCTTGCCTTACAGGCCCATCCTTGGAAACCAAGCCATTATGTGATTATTGATACCGATGGCGGGACTGACGATATGAAAGCCATAAGCATGATGCTGGCTTCACCCGATGTGAGGGTCCTGGCAATAATCGCCTCGCCGGGCGCTCTTGATGCGGAAAAAGTGTATATTAAGATAAGAAGTCTTCTTAACTCCTATTACCACGAGGGTATACCTGTTGGCATCAACAGGAGTTCTTCCTTCAAATCACCCGAATTCTCCCTCGCATTAAATTATAAATGGGGAGATGAATCGGGTATCGATCCGTCAAATGCCATTGATTACATCAAGGTTATTAAAGAGATACTCACTTACGAAAAGACCAAAATAAGCTTTATCTGCCTGGGCGGTCTCTCATCCGTAGAGGAATCGATAAAAGAGATTCCTGAGTTCTCGTCAGCTGTAAAGGAGATTATCTGGAGCTGCAACGGACTCAGGGATAAAAAAGGATTTAATTTCAATATAGACAAGCAATCTTCTGAGAAAGTGCTGTCCGGTCCAATTCCTGTAAGGGCTGTCCGCCCTGAAGGCAATGTTCAGTTCTACAGTAATGAGATCATTGTCAGGACAGACAGTATCAATTCCCCTTATGCCAGAAAGATAAGCCTGTTTCAGAAATCTTCACAGGCAATGGACCATCAGTTTTCATCATATCTGACCGATGAGCTGGTCCCTTTGTATATTCATTTCCCGGGAGCATTCAAACAGGAGCCCACAGGGACAAATTCAGATTGCACACCTTCGAATTGGACAATTCTTCAGAATGGTTTTTTGAAGATCCTTAATGGCGCAACTGTAATGAAGAATCAGGTAATAAAGGATCTGCCTTCAGACCCCTCTTTTTATTATCCCGATGTTGAGCCATACGTAAAAGATATTATAAATAAATATGGAGAGAACGAGTGGGTAGCAGGCGTTCTAGCAAATGAGCTTCACCGCCACCTAGGCGTCTTTGCTATTATCGGAGTTAAAATGGGGATCAGGGCGAGAGAGTACTTCGATACCGGTGTCGATGAATTCAGGGCCTCATCATGGGCTGGCTCCGAGCCTCCGCTCAGCTGTATGAATGACGGCCTTCAGGTAAGCACCGGGGCTACTCCGGGACATGGATTACTGACTGTATTAAATGACACGGTTCCAAAACCTGTATCGGAATTCATATATATGAACCACAGGTTAAGGCTATCACTAAAGCCTGAAATTGCTGCAAGGATCAGCAGTGAGCTTAAGGAGATCAATTTTGTATACGGGCTCGACAGCAATATCTACTGGGAGCTTGTAAGGAAGAACTCACTCAGGTACTGGAAGGACCTTGACAGGCACGATATATTTAACATTGAGGTTATAAACTAAGTTTGCAATTTACTTCATCCCATTGCTTCGCTCTGCTCGCAATGACCATGCTGACTATAAGAAGTATTACTTATTGTAGACATCGAAGAAATCATTCCCCTTATCGTCCGTTATAATAAAGGCAGGCATGTTTTCTACCCTTATTTTTCTTATAGCCTCCATTCCCAGATCTTCAAAATCAACAAGTTCCACTGATTTAATGTTCTCAGCCGCAAGAATGGCAGCAGGGCCTCCTATTGAGCCAAGGTAAAAGCCTCCGTATTTCTTGCATGCATCAATAACCTGTCGGCTCCGGTTTCCCTTTGCAAGCATAATGAGTGAGCCTCCCAGGCTCTGGAACAGATCGACGTATGTATCCATCCTTCCTGCAGTTGTGGGACCAAATGAGCCTGAAGGCATTCCCTCAGGTGTTTTTGCAGGGCCGGCATAATATATCGGGTGGTCCTTTAAATAGCCAGGCATCGGCTTCCCTTCATCAATTAGATTTTTGATCCTGGCATGAGCTATGTCGCGGGCAACTATGAGTGTTCCGTTCAGGCTTAATCTTGTTTTTACCGGATATTTTGTCAGTTCAGCAAGCACCTCTTTCATGGGACGGTCGAGATCGATAACAACAGGTTTCTCAAGTTCCGGAGCTGTTTCGGGCATGAACCTTGCAGGATTCCTTTCAAGCTCCTCAAGAAATATCCCTTCAGCATTTATCCTGCCCTTAATATTCCGGTCGGCGCCGCAGCTCACTCCCAGTCCTACCGGACATGAGGCCGCATGGCGCGTCATTCTTATTACTCTCACGTCGTGAACGAAGTATTTCCCTCCGAACTGAGCGCCCACGCCATATTCATGGCATATCTTTTCAATCTTCTTTTCCCATTCGATATCCCTGAAGGCCCGTCCGGTACTATCTCCGGTGGTTGGCAGATTGTCATAATACCCTGCAGATGATTCCTTAACGGCTTTAAGGGTAGCCTCTGCGGAAGTACCTCCAATAACCAGGGCCAGATGATACGGAGGACAAGCTGAGGTTCCAAGATCCCTGATCTTTTCTTTTATGAATTTTGTAAGCGATTCATCGTTGAGCAGAGATTTGGTCTGCTGATAGAGAAAAGTCTTGTTAGCCGAACCACCTCCTTTTGTAATAAAGAGGAACTCATATGAATTGCCTTCTGTTGAATATATGTCTATCTGTGCCGGAAGATTCGTAGCAGAATTCTTTTCGTCGAACATTGTAAGGGGAACTATCTGAGAGTACCTCAGGTTCTTATCCTTGAATGTTTCATATATCCCTTTCGAAATATGAAATGCATCGTTTGTCCCTGTCAGTACATTTTCGCCTTTCTTCCCTATGACAATTGCCGTACCGGTGTCCTGGCACCAGGGCAGCTTCCCTTCGGAAGCTATTACCGTATTTCTCAGCATGACATAGGCTACAAAGCGGTCGTTGTCAGTGGCTTCCGGATCTTTGAGGATTGCTGCAAGCTTCTCGAGGTGTGCTGTTCTGAGATAAAAAGAGATGTCTGATACTGCCTCTTTTGCAAGAAGCTCAAGCGCCGCAGGATCTACTTTCAGAAACTTCCGGCCATCAAAGTCAAACTCCTTTACATAATCTCCTGAGAGAAGCCTGTACTTTGTAGAGTCTTTCAGGATCTGGAATGGTTTTCCGTAAATGAAATCAGCCATGGGAATTATTTTTTAGATTATTTTCTGAAGACCCCAAGCATCTTATTGAATTTACTTTGTCAGTCAAATATAGTAACAATTAAGAAGAATAATCCTCTCAAATTACATGAACTCCCCCCCTCAGTCCCCCTATCTGATTCGCAAAGATGGGTTGGGATGAGTTCATGTTAAACTATTTCCTGAAACCGGAACTTATCTTTTGCCCTTATCCCTTTTGGTGTCATTGTAAGGGTACAGCATTCGATATTTTCATCGTGCTGAAAAACAAGTATATAATCATCTTTCAGAGCCCTGTTAAGGAGTCTCTCCTTCTCATCTATCGTCTTTAGCGATTCAATATCATAAGCCATATTCCATATGAGCGGGATATGTGCGACTGTCGGTATAAGGTCGCCTG
>JBBIIS010000032.1:0-23129 GCA_037446375.1 Bacteroidota bacterium
GCAGTCAGTATAGCACTCACCGAGGGCGATGAGGTAATTTCAGGTGTTGTACATGAAGCTGCCGGCAGAGAAACATTTACTGCATGGAAGGGCGGAGGTGCCTATCTTAATGGTGAAAGAATAAGGGTGACTGAAGTGCCTCACCCATCAGGAAGCCTGGTTGCAACCGGCTTTCCATATAAGGATTTTTCGAGACTACCGTCATATCTCAAATGTCTTGCCTATTTGCTTAAAAATACAACAGGTGTAAGAAGAATGGGATCAGCCTCCATCGATCTCTCATATGTTGCCTGCGGACGCTTCGAGATCTTTTTTGAATACGGACTGAATCCATGGGATGTTGCTGCCGGAACTCTGCTTGTAACGGAAGCAGGAGGCATAGTAAGTAACTTTTCGGGGAACCAGTTGAAAATCACAGGCCATGAGATTATTGCGTCAAATGCCAATGTTTATCCGGAAATACTTAAAATTATAAGTAATTTTATGCTGAAATAAGACGCCATTTATTCATATGCAAGCAATTGTCTTTTACATCTTCCTCGCCCTGAACTGGATCATCACGCTGCTTCCCCTGGGAATTCTTTACCTCTTCTCCGATCTTCTGTTTTTCATATTTTATCACTTTCCGGGGTACAGAAAAGATGTTGTTGCCGACAATCTCAGAAATGCATTTCCTTATAAAACGGATTCAGAAAGGGCGGAGATACAGCGGAAATTTTACAGGCATCTGGCCGATCTCTTTATTGAGACCCTGAAATTTGTTCATATGAGCAAGAGGGAGCGTATCAGGAGATGCACCTACGAGAATACCGAACTTCTAGATCGCCTTCATTCTGAGGGGAAAGATATAGCTGCAGTTCTTGGCCACTACAACAACTGGGAGTTTCTTAATATTATGCCTCTCTTCACGAAATATACATGCATATCGATATACAGGCCTTTAAAGAACAAATATTTTGACAGGTTTTTGTCCGATGTCAGATCAAGGCACGGAATGGCGCTTGCCCCCACGTCGATGGTAGTCAGGGAGATAGTGAACAGACGAAAGAGCGGCGAAAGAACAATGACTGCATTCCTGGCCGATCAGACACCTGCAAAGGGTGATATCCATTACTGGACGAGTTTCATGAACCAGGATACACCAGTTTATCTTGGTACGGAAAAGATCGCCTCAAAATACGATATGGCTGTCGTCTTTATTAATATGCAGAAGAAAAAAAGAGGTTATTACAACGTTAGGTTTGAACTTCTTTTTGACAGTACTGCAGGCTTAAGGGAAAACCAGGTTACAGAATCACATGTAAAGCATCTCGAATCAATAATCCAGGAAAAGCCTGAGTTCTGGATCTGGAGCCATCGCCGATGGAAACATAAAAGAGTAAATCCTGATGTATAAGGCCGCCCTGGTCATACTTAACTGGAACGGTATTTCCTTTCTCGGGAAATTTCTTGGTACACTGGTATCATGTTCTTCCTCGCAATCAGGCGTAATTGTTGTTGCTGATAACGGATCGACAGACGGGTCGGTTGAGTGGGTCAGGTTAAACTTTCCGGATGTAAGAATATTCGAACTTGGAGAAAATTTCGGATTTGCCGGCGGTTATAACCTGGCGCTACAGCAGATAGATGCAGAGTACTTTATTCTAGTCAATTCTGATATTGAAGTCACGCCTGGATGGTCGCGAAGCTTGATTGAATTCATGGACAGCCACCCTATTGCTGCTGCCTGCCAGCCAAAAATACTCTCGTGGAGCAATAGAAGCCATTTTGAATATGCCGGAGCTGCCGGCGGCTTTATCGATAAATACGGATACCCTTTCTGCAGAGGGAGACTTTTTTCTGAAACAGAGGCTGATAAAGGCCAGTATGATGATATTACAGAGGTATTCTGGACAAGCGGCGCCTGCATGATAATAAGATCTGAGGTCTGGAAGAAATGTGGCGGCTTCGACCCGGCTTTCTTTGCCCACATGGAGGAGATAGACCTTTGCTGGAGATTGCTTCTTGCCGGATATAAGCTGTATTATCTTCCGCAATCTGTTGTTTATCATGTCGGAGGCGGTGCACTTCCTTATAACTCACCTTTTAAGACATACCTCAATTTCAGAAATAATCTTTTCCTTCTGTATAAAAACCTTCCATCTTCAAAGCTTCACTCAACTCTTTTAAAAAGGAAATTTCTTGACGGTTTATCTGCCTTGTTTTTTCTCTTCTCGGGAAAACCCGGAAACATCAGGGCAATATGGAAGGCACATATGGATTATTACCGGGGCGCAAAGGAGATGAAATTGAAAAGAGACACAATAATAAGAAGCTCTGAAGATAATCCGTGGAAATACATTTTGAACAACAGCCTCGTTTTTGAGTTCTATATCAGAGGGAATAAAACCTTCAGAAAACTTAAAACGAATTTTTAATCGAAAATGAAACGATCGAATATGCTAATCTTCTTTCTTATTGTTTTTACAATATATTTCTTCGCAAATTTTTACATCTTCATAAAAGGGTACAGGGTAATACCGGAAGGAACAAGCCTGAGACTAGTCTACTCGGTTGTTTTTTTCCTCCTTGCTTCAACTTTCATTGCAGGGAAGGTCCTTGAGAGAAACTCTTCTACAATTTTCTCTGATGTCCTGAATATTATAGGTGGATTCTGGATGGCATTCATGCTATACGGGTTTCTCTTCCTGCTGCTTGCCGATATTGCAAGGCCGATCCTCAGGCTGGCAGGTGTTCTGAATGCAGAGAACATAGCTATTTTTAAAAAATGGGCATTTATTTCAACAGTATCCCTGTCTGCAATTTTGATTACAGCCGGTTTCATCAATGCACTTATCCCTGTTGTCAAAACATATAATATTACGATAAATAAATCAGCCGGCGATCTTAAAACTTTCAGGATTGCGGCTGTATCGGATATACATATCGGGAGTATCATAAGGAAACGAAGCTTAAGAAAGCTGTCCGGGATACTTCAGAAAAGCAATCCGGATATAGTATTCCTTCTCGGAGATATTGTCGACGGAGAGATGGGACCGGTGCTTAGGGATGATCTTTTGAGCTCCTTCACTCCTCCCACAAGCAGGGATGGATTACTTGCAATTACCGGCAACCATGAATATATTGGTGATGCGGCAGTCACTATTCCCTATATTGAAAGGCATGGTATAAGGATACTTAAGGATGAGGTTGTGACAATTGAAGGCGGAATACAGATAATCGGAAGGCTCGACAGGGGAATGTCATCGTTCAACGGCCACAGGAGGCTCCCTCTAGACTCACTGATGAAGAAAATTGATGCTGCAAAGCCTGTAATACTGCTCGATCATCAGCCGCTCAATCTTGCCGAAACAGAAAAAGAGGGAATAGATCTTCAGCTCTCGGGACATACGCACAACGGACAGCTGTGGCCACTCAACTATGTTACAAAAATGATCTATGAAGTCAGTTACGGATACAAGAGGAAAGGTAATTCCCAGATTATTGTCTCATCAGGATATGGCCTCTGGGGGCCGAGGGTGAGGCTTGGGAGCAGGTCGGAGGTACTGGTTATAAATCTTACCTTTGCAGGACCAAGATAGTCCTAGATCAGATCGTAGATCATTTCGAGCCTGATTCCGCGTGACCCTTTTACAAGTATTTGACTCCCCTTCACAGGATTTGCCTTAAGGTGTTCCCTTAATTCCTCAACAGTTTCAAAGCTCTTATACCCGAACTCACCGGCGAGGCTTTTAAATATCTTACCCACAAGAAATACATTCCGGATACCTCGTGAGTTCAGGTTTCTCAGAATGCCCATGTGCTCGTCACGGCTCCGGAGACCCAGTTCAAGCATATCGCCCAGAATAAGAAGATTGTTCCCTGACTCCTTTTCAATAAAAGCCTCAGTTGCCCGTCTCATGCTCTCAGGATTGGCGTTGTATGAATCACATATAACTATATTATGTTCAGTCTTTTTAACCTGTGACCTGTTATTCCCGGGATTGTAACCCTCTATTGCTGAAACGATGTCAGCCATATCGGCTCCAAGGAACAGGCTTGTCGCAACTGCGGCTTTTATATTCTCGATATTATGTTTGCCAAAAAGGTTTGTATTAATTGTATATATATTGTGCTTGTATATAACTCTGACCGATAGTACAAGTCCGGATGGAAGCAGTTCCACGCTGAGTTCAGTTCCTGTCGGGTCGGAATACGGCACTGCCCTGTTGACAGTCCTGAATATTTTTTCCGCAAGGAGTGGATTTCCATCGTTGAATATTGCTACTCCGTTCACTTTTCGGAGGTGCTCGTACAGCTCAGTTTTAGCTTTCACGACTCCTTCAAATGAGCCGAAACCTTCAAGATGAGCAGTACCGATGTTTGTAATCAGGCCATAATCGGGCTTTGCAATGAGGCATAATGTTCTTATCTCGCCAATATGGTTCGCCCCCATCTCGATTACAAGAAGCTCTGTATCTGCCGGTGCGGATAGCAGTGTAAGGGGAACCCCGATATGGTTATTGAGATTGCCCGTTGTGTAATGGACCTTTTTCCTTTTCGACATGATGGTGGCGATCATCTCCTTCGTCGTTGTCTTGCCATTTGAACCGGTTATGGCAAGGACCGGTGCTTTGATCTCCTTACGGTGATATGAGGCAAGTGCCTGCAGTTCAAAGAGGCAGTCATCAACCAGGATTGTCCCCTCTTTTTCGATAAGTGGATCATCTATTACAGCACAGATTGCTCCTTTTTCAAGCGCTTCGGCGGCATACAGGTTTCCATTGTAGTTGTTTCCCCATAGTGCAAAAAACATCTCACCATTTTTAACTGTTCTTGAGTCTGTTGAAATTCCTTTTGACTTCCTGAAGATGCTGTAAAGCTGGTCCGTTTTCATGATTGTAAAAAAATGCCTCATTATGTCACCATAATGAGGCTTGTTAATTAAATACCTTATACTATTACAGTCCCGAGGGGCTGCCTACCCTTATCATCGCACATCTGAAGCCAAGATCATCTCGTGAGGCGTCCTGATCCAGAAATCTGCGTGTTGAAGGGTTGAGCCAGTATGCCCTGTCCTTCCATGATCCGCCTTTGTAAACGCGGGCGTTATCATTTATAAGAGAGGTGAAATCCTGGGGATCCTGCGAATACATTCTCTGTGAATTCTCCTTATCATCTTCAGCTGCCTGCCAGTCGGCTGATTCCAGACCTGATTTCTTGTCACCATCCCTGTAGTTTCTGTAGTCTCCTTTACGGTAGTTGTATCTTGTGGCTACGTCGGAAGGTTTAACTGTATCAATTATAAGGTGTCCGAGCTTGTCTTTCTGAACTACCTGGCCGTTTGCATCGCGTTTAAGGTCGGTATATACGTTTCCTCTGAAAGGGTTGAACTCATCCTCATCAACTGATGTCAATGGCCTGTACACATCAAGCACCCATTCATTAACGTTTCCGGCCATGCAATAAAGACCGTAATCATTAGGCCAGTATGATTTAACATCAACTGTTATGCTTCCGTTATCGTTAAGGCTTCCTGCAACACCCATCATATCACCCCTTGCACGTACAAAGTTGGCCATCATCTCGCCACGGTATTTTGTTGATGAGTTTCTGACGTTGTGGCCGTCCCATGGGTATATTCTCCTTTCATAAATACGTTCTTCAAAGGTATTGCCCCTGAGAGCGTATGCGGCAAATTCCCATTCGGCTTCGGTTGGGAGCCTGTATCTCGGAAGAAGGTCTCCATCTTCAAAGTTTGTTCTTCTTTCTGTCTTGTCGGCTGAAAGGCTCGGACGGAGCTGATTTACAACACCCTCGTACTGTCCGGCCAGATAGGCTTCTGTGTTGAAGTTCTTTTCATCTTTCTGAGCCGGATCGGGGTTCAGCTCTCCCATGTCAATAAGTATCTGTTCATTCACCCTGTCTGTTCTCCAGAGGCAGTAGTCGTTTGCCTGAACCCAGCTTACGCCAACTACAGGATAATTATTATATGAAGGGTGCCTGAAGTAGTACTGAACATAGGGGTCGTTGAATCCCATCGGGCTTCTCCATACCAGTGTATCTGGCAGCGCCCTCCGGTAAACTTCAGGATATCCGGTATAAACTCTTCTCAGCCAGTGCAGATACTCGCGGTAGTCAACGTTTCTGATCTCTGTCTCATCCATATAGAAAGAAGAGACAGTTACAGTTCTGGGAGTATTATTCCAGTCGAACATAACATCCTGCTGAACTTGTCCCATCCGGAATACACCGCCTTCGATGAGGACAAGCCCGGGTCCTGTTTTCTGCTCTGCGCCTATTGCAACTTCAAATCCGCCATTATCCTTATTGTTATACTCCCAACCGGTTGTCTGGGAAACATTAGGATCACTTTTCTTACCTTTGAAAATGCTGCAGGCCTGAAGCAATAAAACTGCTATTAAAACAACTGCTGAGGTTCTGAATCTGTACATAACTCCTTTAGTTTTATGGCTTTAATTTTTCAAATATACAAAAAAACAATATTCTACTGAATTTAATCTTCAAATATAACTAACATTTAGGAAAATTTATTGTTTTGATTATTTTTCTTTTATCAACATTATTTAAACTTATAACTATTCCGGCTTGATGAACCAGTGATGCAGGAAGAAGATTATTCGGTGAAGAGGCGTTAAAGGTATAATTATAAAAAATAGAAACAACACCGCTCCTGAGATAAATACCCGTCTGAATATTTAAATCGCCCGCCCTGTTTGAAAGCATCATGGCATTGAACGCCAGAAATCCTGTCTCTATGACCCCTCCTGCACCGTAAACAAGTTTACTTCCCTGGAAATCGCTATATATAACAGGACGTAATCCGATACTTTTGTCATTGCCTGCCATGAAAAGGCCGGAGAGGTGAATTACAACTTCCCGCCCGATCTTCTCCCCGGTAGCACCCCCGGGCGACAGATCGGGTGTGGCAAGATGGCAGACGGCAAATGATGCTGTATAATTTCCGTCCATCAGCAAGAATCCCGCCCCGACGTCGAATACTGTCTTTCCTGATATGTTCATCTGCTCGGCACTCTGATAGATGACCCCTCCGAGCGGGTCGATCTGATCGGGAAATATCATCCTGGACATATCAAATCCCCGGTGCAGGAATGATGCACTCAGTCCGGCATTTATGAATATCTTTTTTTGCACCTGAAGGTGATAGGAATATGAAAGGCCTCCCCGAAGATCGTTTATCAGCCCTCCAAGATAATCGTTTGATATAAATGCTGCAGCGCCGCCGTGAAGTGCCGGAAAAAAAGAATCATACGATGCGAAGAATGAGTGAAGGTTATAATTTCTGCCCGGATAGAAGTTAAGATATGACAGCCTTAAGGTCCCTTCGCCCTCAGTTCCGGCAAAAGCCGGGTTAGAAGCCATTATGGTCTGGTATCCCGGGCCATACCCCGTACCCTGGCACTCCAGCTTACCTGCAGGAAGGAGTATAAAAAACGATATTGCAAATACCCATTTTTTCATAAATATCTTCACCCGCAATAACAACGGTCTTAAATCGTTATTATTTCAATCCGGAACTTGTATAACATATAATTTCTGATTTACCGGTTAAAAACGATCTGCCTGTTAATCAGCCTGGAATCAATAATCAACGGGCGAATTAAATAATTTTTTTCAATGATTTATTAATAAGATTCACATTTCTATCTTTGTCTTTTACATGAGGGTTTCGAACAAGATAATTCTGTTGCTTATAATGATGTGGTTACCACATCGTTATATTGTCCTTTATTCCCAGCAGGATTATCCGGTCTCTTCCGTTCTCGCCTCCGGTAAGTGGTTCAAGATTGCGGTTAAGGAAAATGGCATATACAGGATCGATTATTCGAAACTTAAACAGATGGGACTGGACAACCCCTCCTCACCAATGATTTTCAGTAATAACCAGGGTCAGCTCTCATATTATAATGATAACAGTGCCAGCGATGACCTGAAAGAGATCCCTGTAATGTTTTTTAAAGGGACTGATGGCATATTCAATGACGGCGATTATATACTCTTCTACGCGATGGGACCGCAAAGATGGAAGTTTGATCCCGTTACGGATAATTATGATTTTCTAATGCATAACTATTCCGATTCGGCATATTATTTTATCACATCATCCCCGTCACCCTCAGGAGAGATACTTTCAGCAAATGCACTAAGCGATACCCCTACCAGCTATTCAGCTTCATACGATGCATTATTTATACATGAGGTTGAAACGGAAAATCTGATCAGATCCGGAAGAGAGTGGTATCAGCCTATCTCACCCATATCTCCGATTGTTATAGATCCCAAATTTTCCGGACTACTTACAAGCGAAAAAGTCAGATATACAATCAGGGTCCTGGGCCGCTCCCCCTCCCCCACATCCTTCGGATTCTATGAAGGAGCAACTAATATAGAAAATATCGCAGTCCCGGAGGTCAACATGCTTTCCACAACAGGATTATTTGCCAGTGACGTCCTGATTACCGATTCACTGCCGCCTGCCACCTCTTCTCCCACTTACCAGATACAATTCAACGATAATGGTGAAACAAGTGCTAAAGGATGGGTAGACTATATTATACTTCAGGCGAGGGCAGCACTTACATATGCCGGCAAAATTTTAGAGTTCTCTGATTACAGATCTGTGAGTCAGGGCGGCATAACAGAATTCACTCTGACAGGTTCCGGTGCTGATGTTATTATCCTTGACGTGACAGATCCTTTCAACCCGGTATCTGTACCCTATACAAGAACCGGGAACAATGACAGGTTCAGGGTTCACACAGATACACTCAGAAGATTCATTGCATTTACTCCGGATCTTGCACTTACACCATCATTCAGAACTGCAGCAGTGGCCAACCAGAATCTCCATGGATCTCCATCGGTTGATATGGTTATAGTATCACATCCCCTGTTTTACAAATATGCTGAAAAACTAAAGGATATCCACTTTGCAAATTCCGGACTGACATCTCTTATTGTTACTCCTGAAGAGATCTATAATGAATTCTCAGGAGGCACCCCGGATATTGTTGCGATAAGAAATTTCATAAGGATGAAATATCTTAAGCAAAAAGGAACCTCGCATCCCTTGAAATACCTGCTTCTTTTCGGTGACGGCTCTTATGAGAACAAGACCCTTCCACCGAATAATCCGAATTTTGTACCGACATATCAGTCACAGAACAGCACAGTTGTCGTTTCATCGTTTACGTCTGACGATTTCTACGGACTTCTTGATGATGGTGAGGGAGAAGCAGATGGTACTGAAGACGTGGGTATTGGCAGATTACCTGTCTCAGATACGGTTCAGGCCTCAATTATGGTTTCAAAGGTAATCAAATACCTTGGTGAAGGGGGCATTGGCAACTGGCGGAATATAATTACCATCTCGGCCGACGACGAGGACGGAAACACTCATATGATTGATGCGGAAGGCCTTTACAGCCTGCTAAATACCACATACCCCGATTACAATATCGATAAGATCTATCTTGATGCATTCAAGCAGGTAACAACAGTTAACGGGCAGTCATATCCCGATGTTGAAAAGGCAATAAATGACAGGATAAACTCAGGCTGCCTTATCTTCAATTATCTCGGCCATGGAAATGAGATTGGACTTGCCTCTGAAAGGGTAGTCAAAACTGAGGATATCAACTCATGGAAAAATGGCCCGAAGCTTCCACTCTTTATCACGGCTACATGCGAATTCAGCAGGTTTGATGATATTGAAATAAGCCCGATAACAAATGAAATGACAGGTAAAACATCTGCAGGAGAGATGGTTATCCTTAACCCAAATGGCGGAGGGATCGCCCTGATGACAACTACAAGGGTTGTCTATTCAGCACCTAATTATACCCTAAACCGGAACATCCTGTATTATGCATTCGCAAGAGACACAGATGGCAGTGCATACAGGCTGGGAGATATTATTCGCCTGGCCAAGCTTAATTCAGGCGACGGAATGAATAAAAGAAACTTCCTGCTGCTTGGAGATCCGGCACTCCGGCTCAATTACCCATGGCATGGAAAGGTAGTTACCGATTCAATAAATTCTGTTTCCGTTTCGCAACCGCACGACAGCCTTAAGGCGCTCTCACTTGTCAGGGTATCAGGGCATGTAACCGATAACCAGGGGGCTCTAATGTCGGGCTTCAACGGCCTTGTTACACCTACAATCTATGACAAGCCGGCCAAAGTAAGTACCCTTGCTAACGATGGCGGACAGGTTATGGAATTCGAGCTTCGCAACAATATCCTCTTTTCAGGAAAAACACAGGCTGAGGATGGCAGATTCAGCTTCAGCTTCATAGTACCAAAGGATATTGACTATACATTTGGAAATGGCAAGATAAGCTACTATGCAAGCCTGGGAACTAATGATATGGGGGGCAGCTATTCCCAGGTTATCGTAGGGGGATTCAGCAATGGAACCATTGTAGATGACAGCGGTCCGGTTATAAAGCTCTACCTCAATGATACCCTCTTCAGGGATGGCGGTATCTGTGACAACAATCCACTCCTGCTGGCCGTTATAGAGGACAGTGGCGGAATAAATACAACCGGCTCGGGGATTGGTCATGATATAACTGCATATGTAGATAACGACCGGAACAAATCATTTGTGCTAAATAACTATTTCGAAACGGAACTGAATAATTTCAGAAAGGGAAATGTGGTTTATCCGCTTACTGATCTTACTGCCGGTGATCACTCAATTACACTCAAGGCATGGGATAATTACAACAATTCATCGCAGGCCGAACTTAAATTTGTTGTCAGAACTAACGGAGGATTCATAATTAATAATCTCTTCAACTACCCCAATCCCTTTACAGATGCGACAAAGATTTCAGCTGAGCATAACAGGCCGGATGAAGATCTGAATGTAAGGATCACTATTTATGACATGAGCGGCAGGGCCGTGAGGATCATCGAAACCTCCATGCCCTCGACAGGATACAGACTCCAGCCCGTTATCTGGGATGGCACAGGATATGGCGGTTCCAGATGCGGAAGGGGGATCTATCCCTATACCGTAACCATTACCACCTCGGGAGGAGAAACGGCAAAAGCGAGCGGCAGGATGATTATTTTATGATTTCCTCACAACAAAAACGCATTAAAATAGTTATATATTTGTAAAACCTATGAGACACGAATTTCATGAAGAATAACAAGTTATCAGCTCTGATCATAATTATGCTTGCTTTCTGCGGAAGTGCAAGTCTTTATTCCCAGTCTAGTTCAGGCCAGCTCAATGCCATCCAGACTGTTGTACCATTCCTTACCATTGCACCTGATTCAAGAGCAGGGGGTATGGGTGACGCAGGTGTGGCAACCTCTCCTGATGTTTATAGCCAGCACTGGAATTTAGCTAAATATGCCTTCATCGATGGTAAAGGTGGCGTCGGCATCTCGTATTCGCCCTGGCTGAGAGCGCTTGTTCCGGATATTAATATCGCTTATCTGGCAGGCTATAAAAGGATTGATACGAAACAGGTTGTAAGCGGAAGCCTACTCTATTCGTCTCTGGGTGATATCCCGTTTACTGATGATTTCGGAAACCTTGAACGTAATTTCAAGCCTACAGAGTTTGCTTTCGATCTGGGATATTCCCGTCTCTTCTCAGAGCACTTTTCCGGTGGAATTGCCTTCAGGTTCATCTATTCAAACCTCACCGGCAATACATATTCAGGAGGAACAGCTACAAAACCGGGTACCTCTTTCGCAGCGGATATGGGAGGTTATTACAAGACCAACTTCAAGCTTGGAGGAAAGGACGGAATCTTTGCGGCCGGAGTAAATTTCTCAAATATCGGTTCCAAAATGACCTATACCGAATCAAAGACTCCCGATTTCATTCCCATGAACCTCAGAATTGGTGCTTCCGGTACTGTTAAGCTTGATAATTACAATACTATCTCACTCACGGTCGATCTTAATAAGCTGCTGGTGCCAACGCCTCCTATTTATTACAACGTTGGCGACACTACTGCGGCCGGCCAACCTGTAACAACGCCTAAAAGTGTTATCAAAAAAGGCATGGATCCGAACGTCTCTGTCCCCGTCGCAATATTCCAGTCATTCTATGATGCTCCCGGCGGACTCAGCGAGGAGCTGAAAGAGATCACGGAATCAATCGGCCTTGAATACTGGTACAATAATCAGTTCGCTTTGAGATGCGGATATTTCAATGAGAGCCAGATGAAAGGGAACAGAAAATATTTTACAGCCGGCGCCGGCTTCAGGATGCATGTATTCTCCCTTGAGCTTTCATACCTGATGCCTGTTAGCCAGAACAATCCGCTTGCTCATACACTAAGATTCTCACTATCTTTCGATTTCAATGCTCTCAGGAATGTCAAAAGGGGATGAATTTAAGAACCGGACAAGGCATTGATTTTCACAGGTTGGAGAAAGGCCATGACCTATGGCTCGGCGGTGTAAAGATCCCATCTGAAAAAGGCTGCATTGCACATTCCGACGGAGACGTACTGCTTCATGCACTTTGCGATGCCCTGCTTGGCGCTGCCGGATTAAACGATATAGGTCACTACTTCCCGGATACTGACATTCAATTAAGGAATATCGACAGCAAGATCCTGCTCAACAGGACCTGCGATTTAATAGGTGAGAAAGGCTTCAGGGTTATAAACACCGACGCCACTGTTTGTCTTGAAAGTCCCAAAATCGCAGCTTTCGTACCTGAAATGAAAAAGGTCATATCCGCAATTCTGAAAACAGAGCCTGATGCAGTATCTGTAAAAGCAACAACAGCAGAGAAGATGGGTTTCATTGGACGTGGTGACGGAGTGGCTGCAATTGCATCAGTCCTGCTTGTAAATGATCAGATCTAAAACTTCGTGTTAAGAAATGGATCCATCAAAAAAGGTCACGCTGGTGCTGGGTGCAAGTCCGAATCCTGAGCGTGCATCCTATGAGGCTGTCGTGAGTCTGCTTTCGAGGAACATTCCGGTTATTGCCGTTGGAAGGAGGGAATATGTTTCAGAAAATATAATTATACAAAAGACTATTCCTGCGAAAATTCATGAACTTCATACTATATCCATCTATCTTAACCCTTCATCGCAGGTGGAGTATTACGATTCAATTCTTTCACTGAATCCAAAAAGGATAATCTTCAACCCCGGCACAAGGAACCCCGAACTTGCTGAGATGGCCGTCTTTAACGGCGTCGAAGTCGTCATGGACTGCATGCTTGTGATGCTAAAAACCGGAGAATTCTAAAATCAGTTACACAGAGTGATATTGAGAACCAAGCAGAAACACAGAGCGATTCCTCTGTGGCTATCCGTGTCTTCTATGTGTCTCTTTGTGTAACTAAGAAAATGTCTTTTCGATAATATTATCGTCGACCAGATTCGGCAGAGTGACCTTCAGCTCGGGTGTCCGCTGCATCTCCCTTTTTATTGTAAAGATCGCACCTTCGTTCCTGGCCCATGACCTCCGGGCTATTCCATTGTTCACATCCCAGCTGAGCATCAGACGCAGATTCCCCTCTGCCTCGGCCGAACCATCCAGTACCATTCCGAATCCGCCATTGATAACCTCTCCCCATCCTACGCCTCCGCCGTTGTGAAGTGAGACCCATGTTGCCCCCCTGAACGAATCACCAATAACATTCTGAACAGCCATATCCGCAGTAAATTTGGATCCGTCGTAAATATTTGAAGTTTCCCTGAAAGGGGAATCAGTTCCCGATACATCGTGATGATCGCGGCCAATTACTATCGGAGCCTTTAATATTCCTGAAGCAACAGCATCATTAAAGGCCCTTGCAATTGCTATCCGCCCTTCGGCATCGGCATAAAGTATTCTCGCCTGTGATCCCACCACAAGCTTGTTCATCCCGGCTTCCCGTATCCAGTGAATATTATCGGTGAACTGCTGCCTTATTTCCTCCGGAGCATCTTTCATCAGCGATTCAAGGGTCGATGCTGCAAGCCTGTCGCTCGTTGCAAGGTCACCGGGATCGTTTGAACAGCATACCCACCGGAAAGGTCCGAAGCCATAATCAAAGCACATCGGTCCCATTATATCCTGAACGTACGATGGATATCTGAACTCACCCTTTTCGTTCAGAATATCGGCTCCTGCCCGTGAGGCCTCGAGAAGGAAAGCATTTCCGTAATCGAAGAAATATGTACCTTTTTCTGTGTGCTTGTTTATGATATCAACCTGCCGCCTCAGCGATCGCTTGACCAGCTCTCTGAATTTCCCGGGATCGGCCGGAATCATCCTGTTTGATTCCGCGAAAGTGAGTCCTGCCGGATAATATCCTCCGGCCCATGGGTTGTGAAGCGATGTCTGGTCTGAACCCAGATCAACCTTTATGCCCTTTTCATAGAGAGCTTCCCAAAGCTCTACAACATTACCCTGATAAGCTATTGACACGGGATCATCTGACATCCTGGCCCGGTTTATTCTCTCTGTCAGTATCTCACTGTCAGAAATAATCTCGTCTACCCAGCCCTGTGAATGCCTTGTCAGGATTGCTTTCGGATTCACCTCGGCAATTACAGATATGCAACCCGATATCTTTGCAGCCTTGGGCTGGGCTCCCGACATTCCTCCGAGGCCGGATGAAACGAAGAGCTTGATTTCGTTTTTTCCGGAAATCGCAGATATCTTCCTTCCGGCATTAAGAATGGTGATCGTTGTCCCGTGAACAATTCCCTGTGGGCCTATATACATATACGAGCCTGCCGTCATCTGTCCATATTGGGATACACCCAATGCGTTGAATTTTTCCCAGTGATCCTGTGAGGAGTAGTTTGGGATTACCATTCCGTTTGTAACAATCACGCGCGGAGCATTCCCGTGAGAAGGGAAAAGGCCAAGAGGATGTCCGGAATAAATCACAAGAGTCTGTGTATCTGTCATCTCCGAAAGATATTTCATTGTGATACGGTATTGTGCCCAGTTCTGAAATACCGCGCCGTTACCACCATATGTTATAAGCTCTTCCGGATGCTGGGCAACCGACCCGTTCAGGTTGTTGCTTATCATTAGCATTATTGCCGCAGCTTTCCGCGATCTGTGAGGAAATTCATCAATATGCCTTGCCTTTATCTCGTAGTCAGGCATAAACCTGTACATATATATTCTGCCATAGTCCCGAAGCTCAGCGGCAAACTCTGCAGCCAGGATCTTATGGAATCTGGCAGGAAAATATCTCAGGGCATTCCTGAGTGCGAGTTTTTTTTCTTCGGCCGATAGAATATCCTTCCTCCCGGGAGCATGGTTCACGCTGGGATCATATTGCTTCACCACTGGAAGTTCTTCCGGGATTCCTTCCGAAACAAGCTTCTTAAAATCATCAGTATTCATAACTCAAATTTAATAAAAAAGGCTGAACCTTGCAGTTCAGCCTCAATGAAGCATTTATCTTTTACAGGTGGCTGTCCTGTATTATTTCGTCATCCACAAGGATACGCCCGCAATACTCGCAAACGATGATCTTCTTCCTCGACTTGATATCAAGCTGGCGCTGCGGGGGGATCTGATTGAAGCAGCCGCCGCAGGCATCGCGCTGGATAGAGACAACTGCAAGGCCATTTCTTGCATTTGATCTGATCCTCTTATATGCTGTAAGAAGCCTGTCCTCGATGAGGTTCTGTATCTTGTCTGATTTCTTGTAAAGACCCTCTTCCTCCTTCTGGGTATCGGAGATGATCTCTTCAAGCTCTGATTTCTTATTGTCAAGATCCGACTGGCGGTCGGCAAGCGTGGCCTCCGATTCTGCTATAAGCACTTTCTTCTCATCAGCCTGAACATTGAACTCCTTTATCTTCTTGTTGCAGAGTTCTATTTCAAGATTCTGGTATTCGATCTCCTTTGACAGAGAATCAAATTCCCTGTTATTCCTGACATTCTTCTGCTGATCCTCGTATTTCTTGATCAGATTTTCTGATTCTGTTATCTCATTGTTCTTCTTTGAGATCGCTTTATCAAGGGTTGCAACCTCTTCCCTGAGGTTACCAAGTCTTGTTTCAAGTCCGGCGATCTCATCTTCAAGGTCCTGAACCTCCAGCGGTAATTCTCCCCTGAGCGTTTTGATCTTGTCTATTTCTGAATCGACAAGCTGCAGACTGTATAGTGCCCTTAGTCTCTCCTCAACTGAAATTTCAGAATCGTGGGATTTAACTTTTTCCATCTTTTAAAGATAATTTATCGGATTTGTATTTCTTTCTGAAAACCGGAGTGCAAATGTAGGGAATTTTTTGATAATTAAATCGTAAAATATTTCAGTTGAATATTTTTCGCTTTCAAAATGGCCAATATCAGCAAGCAGGATATCACCTGCGGCATTTCCAAAATCGTGATACCGGATGTCGCCCGATATATAAATATCGGCTCCGCTGCATATTGCATCGCCTATTAATGACGAACCAGCCCCTCCGCACATCGCCACCCTTTTTATGCTCCTGTTGCGAAGAGGCGAGTACCGTATTCCCTTTGCTCCAAAGATTTCGGACAGTTTATGAAGAAAGTCAGGTTCTGACACTTCCGTTTCGAGTTCGCCAACACAACCCTCTCCTGCCCCGCTGAATTCATTATCAAGCATAAAGAAGTCGTAAGCTGCCTCCTCATACGGATGTGACTCAAGGAGGGCTTTTAACACATCCCGCTTCATGTGTGACTGCAGTACTGTCTCGAATCTTACCTCATCCTCATGATGCTCCCTGCCCTTTTCACCCGCAAATGGATTAGTCTCTTCATTTCCCCTGAATGTCCCGTATCCCCTGACGTTGAAGCTGCATCTGTCATAATTTCCGATAACACCCGCCCCGACCCTGAATACGGCATCCCTCACCTTCTCAATATGACTCTCTGGGACCCAGGTCACAAGCTTCAAAAGCCTGTTCTTCATCGGAGCAAGAACCTTCACATTTTGTAAAGAGAGCTTTTCAGCCATCTTCCAGCTGACGCCACCCGGCGCCGAATCGAGATTTGTATGGGCCGAATATACTGAGATATTATTTTTTATCGCGCTAAGGATTATTCTTTCAGTGCGACTTTTTCCGGTTAATGACTTGACCGGGAAGAAGATAAGTGGATGATGGGTTATGATCAGCCCACATCCGAGTGAGATAGCCTCATCAAGAACATCTTCCGTCAGATCAACTGCGAGAAGTGCAGATCCGGTCTCCTCATCACCAGGGAAGATCTGCAAGCCTGCATTATCGTAACTGGCCTGGTATGAGAGCGGAATTGCTTTGTCGAGGAATGAACAAATCTCCTTTACTCTGATCTTTTTATTCATCCTATATTGTCGTGAATTTCCTTAAGCAGCCCTTTAATGTTCACCAGAGATTCCCTGATATCATATTTATATTCAGTCTCATCCCCTTTTGCTGCAAGATATTTCTTTGCCCCGGACAGGGTCATGCCCCTCTCCTTAACAAGGTTATGTATGATCTTAAGGTTTCTGAGGTCTTCAGGCATGAAGAGCCTGTTTCCCTTCTTGTTTTTTCTCGGCTTCAGAATATCAAACTCATTCTCCCAGAAACGGACAGTCGATACAGGCACACCAAGAATTTCAGAGACCTCCCCTATTGAATAAAACAGTTTCTCAATCTCTCTTTCCTTATATGGCATAGCAAAAAAATATTTTTGAACCGGCTGATCTTCCAGCTGAATACAAAGATAATTATTTTAAGCGTTGAAATCAATCCTTCACTCCTCAGTATCAGTCCGGATAAATATAAAAGGTTACATTTGTGGCTCAATTAATAAAAATGATGATTAGAAACAGGTTTGTGACCCTGCTGTCAGTTCTTACAATCCTTAACTTACTATGCGTGAGCAGTTGTGGTCAGTCACCCACCGGGACAAATCCTTCATCTCATAAAAATGAAGGATTTGTCCCGGTACGGAGAGAGATAGAACCCATAATCGATTCAAGCTTTAAGTTAGAGCCAAGAGCTAAATACAAAAGAGCTTACGACTCACTGACATTCTTCACGGGAGTTGAAGACAGTTCTTCGATTTTTACTTATCGCGGAAGCAATCAGCGTAACTCTCCCGTAAGAGGCTATCTGAAGGGTAAGCCAACAGCGATAGTGAGTGACTGGTACTTCACAACAGGCAGCGATACCACGAATGGCGATTATGGAGTCTGGGGGGGAGGAGCCGGCTGGACAGGCCAGCCTCTTGTCGTAAACTGGAAAAAAGAGGAGCTTAAGGAGCTTACCGGTCTGGATTCTGCTTACCTTAAAAAAGATACGACACTAACAGAGATAGTTCAGGTTTCGCTTGCCGGCAAAATATACTTTATCGATTTCAATACCGGAAAGAAGACAAGGGATCCTATTATAATAAATAACCCGGTAAAAGGCACCCCGGCAATTGACTATCCAAATAAGAACTTTCTCCTTGTCGGACAGGGAATCCAGAACAGGGGAATATTTGCATGGCGGATATTTAACCTGAAAACGAGGAAGCTGCTTCATACCGAACCAATGCCTTCATCATTCGCCCTCAGAGGCTGGGGAGCGAGCGATGGCACTCCCCTCATTGATATAAAATCCGAAGCATTTGTATGGGCAACTGAATCGGGAGTGATCTACCGCGGACTTCTCAATGAAAAGAAGCTTGATTCGACCGAACAGTACCGCTATATCTTTCCTGAACACCCTAAGCTTGGCACTGAATCAAGTCCTACTGTATATAAATACCTGGGTTACATAACTGATAATTCCGGTAACGTTTTTTGTCTCGATCTCCGTACTATGAAGCCAAGATGGCATTTCTTCAATACAGACGATACTGACGGATCACCTGTTGTTGATATCGAGAATGATACACCATATGTTTATGTGGGACATGAAGTCGATCTCCAGGGACCAAAAGGTAAAGCGCATTTAAGAAAGCTGAATGGACTTACCGGCAAAATGATATGGGAATATGAATGTGAATGTTATTCACTTACAGTTCCAAGGACCGATAATGGCGGCATGCTTTGTACCCCGGTTGTCGGGGTCAAAAAGGCAAGGGGTCTTGTGTGGACATCCTTTGCAAGGACTACTGCCGCCGGTGGAGGATCTTTTGTCTGTCTTAACGATTCGGACGGAAGCCTAAAGTATGAGATCAGGCTGAAAGCCTATAGCTGGGTCTCACCAATTGCCCTGTACGATAATGCCGGAAATGCATACATATATTTTTCTGATGTTGGCGGAAATATTTTTCTCGTTGAAGGGTCTACGGGCGAAATAATCTTCAGGAAGAATCTTGATTATGTATTCGAATCATCCCCTGTTGCAATAGGAAACAGGATAATCCAGCCGGCCCGCGGGAACAGGATACTCAGTTTTATAATTAAGTAGATTCAGCTATTGCCAGAACTAATCGAACGACTGCCCTGTTCTTGAGGCTATCTCAACTATTCTCTCATAACCTTCGGAAGTAAGATCGTTAAAGAAAAAGTTTATGGGATCGACCTTCTCTCCGTTTATTTCAACCTCATAATGAAGATGCGGAGCGAGTGATGCACCTGTACTGCCGACGAAGCCGATCACCTCGCCTCTTTTTACCTTCTGCCCGGCTCTGACGTTAAAGCTGAGAAGATGTGCGTAAAGTGTCTTGTAGCCGAATCCATGGTTTACTATAATATGATTGCCGTAACCCCTTTTTCCGGAATTGATGCTCTCGACCACTCCGTCACCTGTGGCATATACATCTGTTCCCTGCGGTGCAGTAAAATCTATGCCATAATGAAACTTAACTATTTTGTAGATCGGATGAACTCTCCATCCCCAGCCCGAAGCGGTTCTTGTAAGGTCCTTATTGGAGATCGGCTGGATAGCAGGCAGGCAGCTGAGCATTTCCTCTTTATTCTTTGCCATCACTATCAGGTCGTCGAAGGATTTTGACTGCACATATATTTTTTTTCGTATGCCGTCAAGCTTCCTCGCTGTTTCAATAACCATGTCTGAATTATCAAATCCTTCTAGCTCCTTATAGCGGTTTATCCCACCAATACCGCCTTCGCGTAGTGAAGCAGGTATCGGTTCAGCCTCAAATATTGTCCGGTAAAGATTGTCATCTGTCTCCTTCAGATGACCAAGTATCTTATCGACATTATCCATCTCCTTGTTCACAATTTCGTACTGCATCGTGAGCTGCTCTATCTCACGCTTCAGGGCCTTCTCCTTTGGAGAATCAATAAATGCAGCCAGAATAACCCAGTAGATAGCCGCTACCATAAGGGAGCCAACAAGATAGGCAAGCAACCTAAGAAGGATTTCCCATAATCCGAGCCTTATCCTGTCAAAGCTCAGCGACTCGGGGTTAAACTTATATTTTGATTTTGCCATGATGCCGCAAAGATAAATATTTTGAAGGACATAAACAGATAAAGACACAATGTGGCTGTACCGGATTAATAGAAAAGAGGAGAAATCATCTGGATTGCTACCGGAACTTTGTACGGGAGCTAAGTGCCGTGATCATCTTCACGTACTCATCATGAGTGAGGTCGTTGGTAAAGAAGTACAGCGGATTCTGGTGTGTTCCGTAAAGGTCTACCTGGTAATGCAGGTGAGGTCCGGTTGATGTTCCGGTGTTTCCGCTGATACCAATAAGGTCACCGCGTTTAACATTCATTCCTTCTGAAACCTCAATTTTGCTAAGATGTCCGTATAGAGACTGGAAACCATAGCTATGGTCGATAATGATGTAGTTTCCAAAACCGTTTGTTGAATTGTATGCCGCTGTAATAACCTTGCCGTCTCCGGTAGCATAGACATTAGTCCCGTACGGGCAATCAATATCCTGACCGAAATGCCACTTTGGAACGCCCCATACAGGATGAACCTCACGTAGCTTTAACCCGTCACCAAGCGGGTACTTTACATCCACAGGGCTTATTCGGGGAATATGATTGAATTCATTGATCCATTCGTCCCTTCTTTCAGTAATTGCCTTGTACGACTCTTCCTGTACCTTTGCCATGTTAAGAATCAGATCAAGCTTCTGATGAGAGGAGACTACATAGGATCCATTTTCAAGCAGGCTGAATTCCTTGTACCTGTCAACACCACCATAACCCGGATTTCTGAATGAAGATGGTATTGAATCCATGTTTAGTATTGGCCTGTAGCGGATATCATCAGATTGCTGCAGATAATGTATTGTTTTGAATGCATCGGCGAATTTTCTGTCGAGGATCGAATAATCAAGCTTCATATGCTCTATCTGCTGCTGAAGCATCTTCTCCTTCGGTGAGCCAAAATTATTCCGAAAAAAGGAAATGTAACCCAGCGATACAATTCCTGAAAGGGAAAGCCATAAAAAACCCCGCAGAATCTTATGTTTCCATGGCAGTCTGACCAGTTTGTATTGCAAATCTGAATGGTCGAGGATATATTTTCCTTTAAATTTCAATGGCAATAATGTCAGTTTTATAAAGGCTCAACTGACAAATCTAAATAAATAAATTAATTTTACAAACCCTAATCTGAAGTTATTTAATTAATACAATGATAATTATTATGAATGCCAATGAACTAAGGGAACGATTTTTTGAGTTTTTCAGGTCAAAGAGGCATGAAATAGTGGCTTCGGCGAGTATGGTGGTGAAAAATGACCCGACCCTTATGTTCACAAACGCAGGCATGAATCAATTCAAGGATATCTTTCTCGGGAACCAGCCAATAAAAAGTCCAAGAATCGCAAACTCGCAAAAGTGTCTCAGAGTCTCAGGAAAGCACAATGATCTTGAGGAAGTCGGGCATGATACATATCATCACACTATGTTTGAGATGCTTGGGAACTGGTCGTTTGGTAACTATTTCAAGAAGGAAGCAATAGAGTGGGCTTGGGAATTTCTCACAAAGGACCTCTCAATACCCGAGAATCATCTCTACGCAACTATTTTTGAGGGAAATGCCGAAGATAATGTACCGCTTGATTCTGAATCTTTTTCTTATTGGCAAAGCTGTTTCTCTGATACAAAAAACAGGATTCTTCCCTTCCCGAAAAAGGATAATTTCTGGGAGATGGGCGAGACGGGCCCCTGCGGCCCCTGCTCAGAGATCCATGTCGACATAAGGGATGAGGCGGAAAGGGAAAAAACGCCCGGACATCTGCTGGTCAATAAGGGACATCCGCAGGTTATAGAAATATGGAATCTCGTTTTTATACAGTACAACCGCAAGGCAGATGGAATTCTTGAAACGCTGCCATCGCGTCATGTCGATACAGGCATGGGCTTTGAGAGACTCTGCATGGTCGTTCAGGGTAAAAAATCAAATTATGATACAGATATATTCCAGTCGATTATCGGAGAGATCTCAGCAATAACAGGTAAGCTGTACGGGAAGAATGAAAAATGGGACATTGCTATGAGAGTGATAGCCGATCATCTCAGGGCAGTTTCATTTTCAATTGCCGACGGGCTACTTCCTTCAAACAACAAATCGGGTTATGTTATCCGGAGGATACTGCGCAGAGCCGTAAGGTACGGAACAAATAATCTCGAGATGCAGGTTCCGTTTATTCACAGGCTTGTACCTGCACTTGCTGCATCCATGGGCAATAACTACCCTGAGCTCAAATCCTCAATGGAGAATATCCGGAGAGTAATTCTGGAAGAAGAAACATCCTTTCTCAAGACTCTTGATAAAGGATCCAGGATACTCGACAGGAGGATCGAAGAACTTAAGAAAGAGAAAAAAGTGATTCTTGAGGGGGCTGTCGCATTTGAACTTTACGACACATACGGTTTTCCAGTCGACCTCACTCAACTTATCCTGAGGGAGAAGGAGATGAAGCTCGATCTCGAAGGTTTCGAAAGTGCCATGAAGGGTCAGAAGATTAGATCGCGCGACGATGCAAATATTGAAACAGGAGACTGGCACATAATCAGGGATTCTGGGAAAACAGTCTTCACGGGCTATGACAATACCGAGGATGAGATCAGGATAGCCAGATACAGAATGGTTAAGGTCAAGGGAAAGGAAGTATGGCAGCTTGTGTTTGACAAAACTCCGTTCTATGCTGAATCCGGCGGACAGGCAGGAGATTCCGGATTTATCACCGACGGCACGGAAAAGATCACTATTTACGATACAATAAAAGAGAATAACCTTGTCGTT
>JBBIIS010000033.1:0-5770 GCA_037446375.1 Bacteroidota bacterium
TATCTCGCCATCCTGGCTCTGAAGGAGCATCTCTGCAATTCCGGCGGTCCCTCCGAAATTTCCATCGATCTGGAATGGCGGGTGTGCATCGAAAAGATTGGGATAGGTTCCCCCTCCTCCGTATCTGGTGTCGGGAGACGGGCTCACATAATTCAAATGGGAGCGAAGCATCCGGTAGGCATGGTTCCCGTCGAGCAGTCTTGCCCAGATGCTTATCTTCCAGGCTTTGCTCCAGCCTGTTCCTCCATCGCCGCGAAGCTCAAGGGTTTTCTTTACAGCATTCGCAAGTTCGGGTGTTTTTAGTGGGGAGATCTGATTATCGGGGTATACGGAGATAAGGTGTGACATATGCCTGTGCTGGGGTTCGGCATCATCCCAGTCGTAATACCATTCCTGAAGATTTCCTTTCTTCCCGATTTTAAAAGGGTGCAGCCTGTCCAGGGCGCTCTTTACTTCAGAAGCAAAGCCAGCATCTTTTTTCAAAAGGTCAGAGACCATAATAGTCCGGTAGAAGAGGCCCCTTATCAGAACCAGGTCGGATGTACCTCCATAAAATGTGGCTCCGACAAATCCATCGGGCATTTTGTATTTATTCTCCGGAGATGTTGAGGGTGCAGTGACCAGATTTCCCTCCTTATCAGGAACAAGCCAGTCGAGACAGTATCTTGCCGCTCCCTTCATGAGTGGCCATGCTTTATTTTCCAGCCAGGCAGTGTCGCCAGTAAATGTAAAATGGTCATATAGGTGAAGGCAATACCATGCTTCGGCCATTGACCAGTTCGCCCAAACGGGATCGCCATTGCCGAAATTGCCTACGGGATTTGTCATCGCCCACAGGTCAGTATTATGGTTACAGCACCATCCCCGGCAGTTGTAAAATGTTTCAGCTGTCACCTCGCCCGTCCTTGGCAGCTCTCCGATAAAATCCAGCAGGGGCGTATGAGTCTCGGTGAGGTTGGTAACCTCAGCCGGCCAGTAGTTCATCTCGGTATTAATGTTATCAGTGTAGTTGCTGCTCCACGGCGGACGCAGGTAAGGATTCCATATTCCCTGCAGGTTTGCCGGGACACCTCCCGGCCGGGATGCACTTATAAGCAGATAGCGGCCGAATTGAAAATAGAGTGCTTCAAGGGCATAATCGGCTGCAGAATCTTTATAGTTCATAAGCCTTTTGTAGACAGGAAGATCAGGAGCAGGGGAGTTATTGAGTGAAAATGAGACCCTGTCGAAAAGGTTGCTGAAATCCCTGACATGCTTATCCTTAAGTTCCTTATAATTCTGCCTGAGGGCATTATCAATAAAGGATCCTGCTATCATCTTTTCATCCTTTCCGGCTATGCCCGGATCTTTACCGGGACCGTTGAAGCTTGTCGCCATTGAGACAAGTATCACCGCCTCGCCGGCACCATTTACTTCAACACCATCTTCAGTTGCAGCTATTTTACCGTCGGTATGAGCGATCCTTGCAATCATCCTGAACCTCATTCCTCCGCCTGTGGAATCATAAACAACAGACTTTGCAACATCTCCCACATAATTTGGTTCAGCATGGATGGGAACAATGCCATCCATTACAAGAGCGCTGTCAGTTGTGCTGATATTAAAATTCAATAGACTTGAAGAGGTGATCCTGAAAGTCAGAGAACCGGCTTTTTCAGATATCAGTTTTATAACTGCAACCCGAGCGGGGTTTGAGACAAAATATTCTCTTTTGAACTGTATGTTCCCGGCCGAATAGGCCACAGTGGCCACGCCGGTTCTCAGATCGAGGCTTCTCCTGTAATTAGAAGGCCGGTCCTGACCGCTGAATTCAATTTTCAGATTTCCCAGGGGGGCATAGGATTCGGAGAATTTACCCTGCATCTTTTTTATAAGCTTGTCCGCAAGCTTATAGTTCTCTGAGAAGAGGGCTTTCCTGACATAAGCAAGGTTTTTCCATGCATCGGGATTCATATTTGCATTGACCGGCCCTCCGGTCCAGAGAGTCGATTCATTAAGCAACAGGTCATCTGACTGTATGCCGCCTCTGACCATTATTCCTGAAAAGCCGTTCCCAAGGGGAAAGGCCTCCTCGAAATATTCGGCAGGCTTGTCGGACCAGATCACCTCTGAAGGCTTATTGTCTTTGTTGCATGATGTGAAGCATGCAAAAACTATCAGAACTGCCGGAAAGGCGAGCCGGAAAGATTTCATTGCGCTCTAGTTTATTTTGGAAAAATGCCAAACAGTTTATTTATTGCCCTGTGGAACTTGTGAAAGCTATTGGGCTTGTAATGCATGAGAATACACTCTCCTGTAATAAAATTAATGTCTGAACCCTCGAGCTCCTTAACTGCTTCCGGCGTATCGGAAGATTGCTGGATCCAGATATTTTTAATCCCTTTTTGCTTTGCTTCGGTGACGACAGAAGCAGTTTCTTTCTTGTTAGTCATTATAATTAAACCCCGTACCTCTGATGGCAGAGATGTTACATCACGATAAGCTTTGATGCCAAGGATCTCACTGGCAGCCGGATTGACCGGAATGAGATCCAGCCCCTTCGCCTTCAGTTCCCTGAAAGCCATCTGTCCGAATTTCTTTGGGTCCCTTGAAACACCGGCAAGGGCAATTGGCGTCGATGACAAAAATGCTTCGATCTGTTTTAATGATTTCATGATTTTATTTATAATAGGTTAGTTTGCCTGTATGAGAACATAAAAATAAGATATTTTATAAAACGGATGATTTTTTTTGTTTACTTGGTATTTAAAGACATACCAATAATTGCCCGGATTCCCCTGTTTTTGCCCTCCGCCCCTTAAAAGGAGGAGTAATAAACACCCGGGATTAAGCAGGTCCCCTTTAGGGGATTTAGGGATAAGAACATGGGAGGCAGGGATTTATGACAAGAACGGCATATAAAATCAAGCTATGAAAAAGAATCACATCCGCGACGGATACCTCTTTCCAAGAGGATATTCCAATTATGTTTTCATGCTTCTTTTCCTTCTATATCTTTTCGATTATGCCGACAGGATGGTTGTCAACTCAATGTTTACATCAATCCAGAAAGAGTGGTTCATTAACGATACCCAGAGTGGATGGCTTGTATCTGTCATTTACCTTGCTATAGGCATACTGACATTCCCTGTTTCAATTCTTGTAGACCGCTGGAGCAGGACAAAGACGATAGGAATAATGGCTATTGTGTGGAGTATTGCAACTGCTCTTTGTGCGATCACGGGTAATTATGTACAGCTCTTCATGGCAAGAATAATGATCGGATTCGGAGAAGCAGGCTATGCCCCGGGGGGAAGCGCCCTGATTTCGGGAATGTATCCGATGGAGAAAAGATCTAAAATGATGGGATTATGGAACGCATCAATCCCGCTCGGATCAGCAATAGGGGTCACTATGGGAGGGATTATCGCCCAATCGCTTGGCTGGAAGCACGCATTCGGACTTGTTGCCTTCCCCGGCCTTGTTGTTGCGATACTTTTCCTGTTTGTTAAGGATTATAAGACCGTCGACCTGTCCTTTGTCAATACAAGCAATAACAAGGTAAAAATGGAGAGAAAGGATATTATCAGGGAGTTCCTGAAAAAGCCATCGGTCATATTTACATACTTCGGCATGGCGGCGGTTGTTTTTGTCACTACGGCAATGATAGTCTGGCTGCCAAAATTCTTTGAAACGGAGAATCATCTTCAGCCAAAGACTGCCGGAACGCTTGCCGGCGCCGTGATGCTTCTGGCGTTGATCGGAGCTCCGGCAGGTGGTTTTATTATCGATAAATGGAGAGCTTCAGAGCCCAGGGCTAGGCTTTTGTTTCCTTCAATTTCAACTTTCATTTCAGCATTGCTTCTCTTTATAGCCTTTTTCCTCCTTAAGGGGAACGCACAGATCGCAGTGCTCTTTATTTTCGGAATGATAATAATGATGTTCATTGCAGGGGCCGCTGCGGTAACCCAGGATGTTATCCATCCGGGACTGAGGGCGACGTCATATGCAATAGCTGTTATGGTTCAGAATCTTCTCGGATCATTTACCGCACCAATTGTCCTTGGAAAGATATCAGACCTGACGGATATCAGAACAGCAATGCTCGTTCTTCCGTTTGTGCTTATTACAGGTGCGGCACTGTTCTACCTGGGATCGAGATATTATCTCTCCGACATGGGAAAGGTTACAAGGATAGAGCTTGAAGTGACCGGTTAATTGAAAACAGTTATTATGAATGACATTAGTGAGGTAGAAAAGCTGAGGGAAAAGCAATTATTGTTCTTCCTAACAGGAAAGACGCGCGAGATTAAATTCCGTAAGGATGCCCTCCGCAAGCTCAGGGATTCTATAAGGAGCCACGAGAAGGACATTTATCTTGCCTTGAACAGGGATCTTAATAAATCCTCTTTTGAGGCTTATGCCACCGAGACCGGGATAGTCCTGCACGAGATCCGCTCGATGATTAGGAACCTCGAGAGGTGGGCCTGGGGAAAGACAGTAACAACCCCGCTTTTTGCATTTCCCTCGCTGAGCAGGGTAATGCCCGAGCCATTCGGAAGGGTGCTTATAATATCACCGTGGAATTATCCTTTTCAGCTGCCTATGATTCCTCTTGTCGGGGCAATTGCAGCAGGGAACGTCGCAATTGTCCGCCAGTCAACATCATCCCCTGCAACAAATGAGCTTATAAAAACAATTATATCCGAATGCTTCCCGCCCGAGCATGCAGCAGTGATTGATTGCAGCAGGGAGTGTGCGGAGGTGGTTGTCAGCATGAAATGGGACATGATCTTCTTCACAGGCAGCACCGGGGTAGGAAGGAAGATTTATACAGCTGCAGCTAAGAACCTTACCCCCGTCATACTGGAGCTTGGCGGGAAGAGCCCTGTGATCGTGGAGGAGGATGCCATAATACCAGTAGCTGCAAAAAGGATCATTTGGGGAAAAACGCTGAATGCCGGCCAGACCTGCATCTCGCCCGATTTTGTTTTTGTAAATCAAAAGGTCAGGGAAGAGCTTATAAGATGCATGAAGCTTGAGATCACAAAGATGTTCGGAAATGATCCGCTGTCAAATCCCGAATCGACCAGGATAATCTCCGAGAGTGCATTCAAAAGGCTTGTATCGTATATCGACAAGGATAAAATAATTGCAGGAGGCAGATCGGACATTGCAACACTTGCTATTGAACCGACAATACTCGAAGCAGCTTTCAATGACAGCTGCATGCAGGAAGAGATATTCGGACCCGTTCTGCCGGTGATTAGCTACAACAGTCTTGATGAGGTAATTACATACCTCAACTCAAAAGAAAAGCCACTTGCGCTTTATCTTTTTTCCACAAGCAGGAAGAAGCAACGGATTGTTATGATGAAGACTTCATCGGGGGCATGCCTTATAAACGACGTGATACTTCATATTGCAAACAAGCATCTGCCGTTCGGTGGTGTAGGGGCAAGCGGACTTGGAAGGTATCATGGGAAAGAGAGCCTGAGAGCCTTTTCAAACCTGAAGGCGACAATGCATACAACAGCAAGAATAGATATTCCGATAAAATATCCTCCTTACGGGAAAAAGGAAAAGATCATGAAACTTTTTCTGAGGTAGAAGCCTAGCTGTTTCTTGAAGTCGTATAGAAGACAAATTCCCTGAGAGATTCCTTAACTTCTGATTCGGGATAAGAGTCGAGAATGGCCAGAGCCTTGTCGCGGTACTGGTTCATTGTTGTTTCAGCGTACTGCATACCCCCGTTTCCTGCAACATATTTTATTACCTCTGAGATCTCCGC
>JBBIIS010000033.1:5780-23087 GCA_037446375.1 Bacteroidota bacterium
TTCTTTTTGACTATCAGAAGCATCCGCTTTCTTTCGGCCGAGGGCGATTTCCCCAATGCGTGTATCAGAGGCAGTGTGATCTTTCTCTCCTTGATGTCATTTCCTGCTGCCTTTCCGGTAAGTCCGTTCCCTTCATAGTCGAGAAGGTCATCCCTTATCTGGAAAGCTATGCCGATATTCTCGCCAAGATCTTTCATCAGCTGTATCACATCAGGGTCGGAGGTGACAGAAACAGCGCCACAGGCTGTGCAGGCTGCCAGAAGAGCCGCCGTTTTTGCGCTGATTATCCTGAAATAATCCTCTTCGCTTATATTCTGCTTTCTTGCTTTCTGAAGCTGCAAAAGCTCACCCTGGCTCATTGATTTTACTGACTCGGAGACAATTTCAAGCATATCATATCTTCCCTTTTCAACACTCACAAGCAAACCCTGTGAAAGCATATAATCGCCGACAAGGACCGCTATTTTTGAGTTCCAGAGTGCATTTATTGAAAGGGCGCCTCTCCTTTCGCTTGCATCATCAACAACATCATCGTGAACAAGAGAAGCAGTGTGAAGGAGCTCTATCATTGTCGCCGCCACATACGTCGCCTCTGTTATTGTTCCGTTCAGACGGGCAGAGAGGAAAACAAGCAAGGGCCTCATCTGCTTGCCTTTCCGGCGAAAAATATAATTAAGGATTATCTTCAGAAGTGGCACCTCGCTCTTTAAAGTCCTGCTGAAATAGGCTTCAAATTCAGCCATCTCTTTTTCAACCGGGCGCTTTATACTTGCAAGTCCTGACATCAGATATGATAATTTATTCAAATATAGTAAAATCAAAACCTTTGTGAACCTTCGCGCCAACCTTTGTGTCACTTAGTTGTAAAAACGGATTAATCACAAATGACTCAAGGTATCTCGCCAGGTCTAGAAGGGAGGTAATTTAAATCTTCTATTAATAAGCCGGCTCATCTTCAGGGAAGATCATATTCAATACATTAACATATTTATATATATTTGCAGGATAAATGTGATACAGAAACATGGAGAATATTGAACTTACGCCTGAAAATCTCGAGAAAGCATCCGGCATGCTTAAGGCAATAGCACATCCGATAAGAATATCAATTATAGGCTGCCTTGACGAGGGACAAAGGCTTACTGTTTCAGAGATCCATAAGAAGCTGGGACTTGAGCAGGCTTATGCTTCACATCATCTCGGGATCCTTCGTGACAAGGGAGTCCTCCTGTCAAAGAGGGAAGGAAAGAATATATATTACTTCCTGAAACACGATACACTGAAGGTACTGTTGAACTGTGTCAGAGGCTGCTGCGCAACCTGAGATCAGAAATATCTCCTTTTAATCCTGGGGCATGACCTCTTCAGCCGGGATTTTATCTTCAGCAAACATTCTTTTCTGAAACAATAGAATTGATATTACCCCGCAGGTTATAGCCGAATCAGACATGTTGAATACCGGCCTGAAAAAGATAAGCGATTCTCCCGGCCTGAATGGCGACCAGCTTGGCCAGTGTGTGTTTATAACAGGGAAATAGAACATATCAACAACCTTGCCATGGAGAAAAGGGGCATATCCGCCTCCGGCGGGAAACAGCCGGGCGACATTGTCGTATGAGCTCGGACTGAAGATAAGTCCGTAGAAAGCACTGTCGATTATATTACCGATGGCCCCGGCCAGTATCGCACTTGTTGCGATAACCAGGGCTGTATTTGCCTTTTTCTTAATAAGTGCATTCAGATACCAGCCGATAGCACCTATCGCAAGTAACCTGAACATGCTCAGTATCAGCTTGCCAGGCTTACCGCCCATCTCCATACCAAAAGCCATTCCGTTGTTTTCAATGAAATGCAGCATGCCGTATCTTCCGAAAAAATGAAGCTCCTGCCCGATCACGAAATGGGTCTTTATCCATATTTTAAGCAGCTGATCAAGAAAGAGTATCAAGATGATGACAAATACCGCCTTTTTTCCCAGGGAAATTTTCATGTCTCAATTTTTAGCGACGCAAAATAGCAAAAAAGAAATCATAAAAGAAAGTATTACCTTTAAAGGACCGTTATTTGGTTTGTATATATTTGCCGGGAATTGTAATACAATCCAGCCCGGATTTTCAAACCTTTTAAATAAAAAATTTTCTCTAAATCCGGAATGAGATATCCATGAGAAAAAAGAGATTCAAAATTGTACATTACGATATCGGCGAGGATTCCTTTTACGATACAATGGTCAAAACATGGTTTGGCTGGATCTCGTTTGCGGTCTTTTACAGGGAGTATATTATTCATGTGCTTTCTGACCCGACCGACCAGAAAGCCCAGGCGTATAAGCGAATATACCATTACTGTGATACCATAGGCTGCGACCCTAAAAACATATTAATTACTGAGGTAACATCAAAAAGGCCAAGAAAGTGGATCTTTCTCCGGAGAATCTACTCGGGGATATAGAAATAAAAAAATAATTGCCTGACATGAATCCCAAAGAAATCACGCTAAATGCAATAAATCATATTGAGACTGGAAAGATCCCGGTTGACTGCGGTTCAACGGGAGTAACAGGCATCCATGTAAGGGCGGTAGGGGCCCTCAGGGATCATTATGGCCTTGAAAAAAGGCCGGTAAAAGTTATTGAACCCTATCAGATGCTCGGGGAGGTTGATGAGGATCTTGCCACGATGATGGGCTGCACGGTCAGGGGCATCTATTCGAGAAGTAACATGTTCGGGATAAGGCATGACAAGGGATGGAAGGAGTTCAGGACTTTCTGGGGTCAGACGGTGCTTGTCCCGGAGGATTTCAATACATCCCTGGCCGGCGACGGCTCGCTTCTTATCTACCCGGAGGGAGACATGTCAGTTAATCCTTGCGCTAAAATGCCATCAGCCGGATATTTTTTTGATGCTATTTCACGACAGGAGCCAATAGATGATTCAAGGCTCAATGTTGAGGATAACCTGGAAGAATTCAGCCTTATAAATGAAGCAGATCTGGATTTCTGGAGGAAGCAGTTTGCATCAGTCAGGGAAACGGATAAGGCCGTAATAGCATCCTTCGGAGGAACAGCAATTGGCGACATTGCGCTCGTACCCGGACTAAACCTGAAGCATCCGAAAGGCATAAGGGATGTTGCTGAGTGGTACATGTCGACAGTGATGAGACAGGATTATATTCACACGATCTTTGAAAGGCAGACGGATATAGCCATTAAAAATCTTTCCCGGCTGTATGAGGCAGGAGGTGACGTTGTCGATGCAGCTTTTATATGCGGTACCGACTTCGGCACACAAGTTTCAACCTTCTGCAGCGGAGAAACATTCGAGGAGCTTTATGCACCTTATTACCGGAAGGTGAATGACTGGATACATAAAAATACAAACTGGAAGACATTCAAGCATTCATGCGGCGCGGTTGAGCCTTTCATATCGCGATTTATAAACTGCGGATTTGACATTCTTAATCCCGTTCAGATAAGCGCTGCAGGCATGGATCCTGAAACGATCAAAAGCAGATATGGAGATAAGATCGTATTCTGGGGCGGGGGTGTCGATACTCAGCGGGTGCTATCCTTCGGCTCGCCATCAGATGTAAGGGACCAGGTTGCTGAAAACTGCAGAATATTCAGCAAAAACGGAGGCTTTGTTTTCAATACTGTCCACAATATCCAGGCAAACGTACCGGTAGAGAACATTGTATCAATGTTCGAAACACTCAGGAAGATAAATTCCTGAAAAAGGTTTTGCTTCAGCGCTTTTTTCTAAAAATTTTTTTACCGAGAAGAGACCGGAGCGCATTCCGCGCGATATGAGCCATCATCTCTCCCGGAGACCTCAAGCCCGTCGCGTGCATGAAAAAGCCCTGAAATGGCCGGGAAAGGACATTTCAGGGCGGGTTATATAAGGGTGATGCTATCTGTTTTTACTCTGACCTGTCCGGACTTTCCCCGGGAAGCTCATTCCTGAATATTTTCATTCTTGAGGCAAGGCTCATAATAATTGCAAGAAGAACGAACAATCCTATATTTCCTGCCAGGTATGCATAATCATTTAGCGTGAGCAGAATATAGATGAAGGTGTAAAGCATAGCGAGCATGCCAAAGACAATAAATGCGGTCTTTCTGTTCCTGAAAAGAGCTGCTGTAAATAAAGTGATCAGAAGAATCGTTGCGGCCGATGCGATGAGATAGGCCATATTAAAGCCGGTCTGTTCGCTAAGTGCATTGAGAAGAGAGAAGAAAAGTATAAGTGCCAGCGAAACAAGGAAATAATTAAAGATATGAATAGGCTCCTTTCTGGTAATCTCAAGGAAGATAAGCACAAGGAAGGTGAGTGCAATGAAAAGGATCCCGTACCTGGCGCTTCTCCACGATTTCTGGTAATGATCGACAGGCAGGAAAAGATCGAGGCCGAACGCGCTCTCTTTGGTGTTGAATGCATTTCCTTTCCAGCTCTGGGGGAAATTACGGTTGAGATGGGTTATATCCCAGTCGGCGCTGAAACCTGAATCGCCAATTTTCCTTGTAGCCGGCAAAAAACTGCCATTAAAACTCGGTGAATTCCATCGCGACTGCAGGTGTACCTTCGTAGTCTTTCCCACCGGGGTAAAATATATCCCTTCCGACCCCGACAGGTTGAGGTCGATGCTAAAGCTGAAATTTTTCATATCGGAGGGAAGGGGAGAACTGAATGTTATTCCTGATTGGAAAAGATCCTGGTCTCTTACACCTGGATCGGCATGGAGAGCAGCAGCGCCCGCTTTAAGCATTACATCCCCCCTGAGACCCCTGTTGTCCGAAATGCCCATCGTAATATAAGCTTCATTAATCAGAACCTGATAATTCCTTGACTCTGATGGATCCGGAAGGATAAACTCACCCGTGAGATGGATGACCGAGGAGTAAACGACGGACTGGTAGATACCCCTGTATCTTTTTTCAGGGTCAAGGATCCCATTTACATTCAGCGATTCCGGCATAATATGCCAGATAATTGTCTTGGGCTTTTCTTCCTTGTCGGACGGAACCGTTTTGACAGGGATATTCAGCACCGGTCCGGCAACATATTGTACTTCGGCCCATTGGCTGCCAATCTCCTTCTTAACCTTTTCAGCTGCAGATTGTCTTTCAAGAATGATCTCCTTTATCATCTGAAGCGGGATAAGAATGAATATTCCCAGAAATGCGAGTAACCCCAGCTTGATTGTCAGCGATTGATGCCATTTTCCCTGGTTTGTGATTTCGATTTTCATTTTATTCAGTTTAAGTTTATAAAAGTACTTTGAAATGCAAAGCAATGAATTAAAAAAAATTACTGTTCCCTGATAAGATCCTCCAGATTTTTAAGATGCTGGCTGAAAAGTAGTCTGCCTTCATCCGTAACTGAGTAGCTTGTATTCGGCTTCCGTCCTATAAACTGCTTGTTTACTCTTATCATCTTCTTCTCTTCAAGGGCTTTCAGGTGGCTCGCCAGATTCCCGTCAGTCACATCAAGAGTCTCCTTGAAACTATTGAAATCATAGGAATCGTTGACCATCAGAACAGACATTATTCCAAGCCTGACCCTGCTTTCGAAATTTTTATTCAATCCGGAAATAAGGTCTTTCATGACTCGTATTTTCTATACATGAAAAAGCCATAGATGATATGAAGAATTCCGAAGCCAAATACCCAGAAGAGGATGCCTATGGCAGGGAAAATTGACGAGGTCAGGCCTGTTATGATCTCAAGGAGGCCGAGGTAAAATACTTCGCTGTATGTAAACTTGCCGGCATTGATAAGGGCCAGTCCGTAAAAAATCAGCATTCCGGGAACTATAAGTTGTACATGATTCTGCAGAAGCAGGATTAAAACAAATATTCCTCCAGTGGCAAGGGGGATAATGAAGTTGACGAGGAGTCTCCTTGAGACAGGGGTCCATAGGTTTTTACCTGCCTTTTCAGCTTTCCTTGAAGAAAACCAGAGAGAGGAAGCGACCGAGAGAAAGAGAACGGCCAGAGCATCTCCGATAAGCTGCAATCTGAGAATCGACGTCTCCTTTGAAGATAGGCTGTGAAAATATTCATCATAGTGAATACTTCCCTTATTAAGTATAAGGAACCATGCTGCAAGGGCGCCGGCTATTGCAAACAATCCGGCAAATAACCCGGAGAGACCGCTTAGTGAAAGAAACCTGGAAGAGTCTTCCATTATCTTCCTTATTGTCTTTAATTCGTCGGCTGAGGAGATATTGTTTTTCATAATTATAAAGTACTTTGAAACACAAAGTAAAATATAAATTATTTAATCTCCAAATATTTATTGATCTGTCAGGAAGTTTAATGTGAAACCTTTGTGTTTTGGTGGCAAAAAGAAAATGCCACCCGACCTCTGCTAAAGCTTCGGCTGGCAAGGCACTAAGGCACAATGGTCCGCCAGGACCTTAAAATGGAGAAATAAAACACTGAAAATAAGAACATTTGTCCCATTCTATATGGAAAATAGTTAGCTTTGAGGGCTATACAGATATTCTTGTATAATTAAATCCGGAATCATGGAAAGAACAGCGATAGTATTCGGCTCCACAGGACTTATCGGGAATCTGCTGATAGAGGAGCTGGTCCAATCAGGCATATATTCCTCTGTCAGATCGTTTGTCAGGCAGTCGACGGGTGTTTCAGAGACAAAAGTTGAAGAGATCGTTGCTGATTTTTCAGCCCCTGAAACCTTTGCAGCAAAAATAGCGGGAGATGATCTGTTCATCTGTCTGGGAACAACGATTAAGAAAGCGGGTTCAGTAGCGAATATGGAAAAGATCGACAGGGACCTTCCGGTAATAATCGCCATTGCAGCTTTATCGAATGGGGTAAAGCGGATCGCTGTTGTTTCATCCATAGGGGCTTCTGCAAAGTCGGGTAATTATTACCTGAGAATAAAGGGGGAGCTTGAAGAGGCGATAATGAAAATGGATTTTGAAATTATTGCAATTGTCAGGCCTTCAATGCTTCTAGGGGAGAGAAAAGAAAAAAGAGCGGGAGAGATAGTTGGCAGGGTAGTCATGACGGCTGCAAAGCCTGTTCTTGTCGGGAAGTTCAGGAAATACAGAGCGATCCATGGCGCCGATGTGGCACGTGCAATGATAAACCTGCTGAACGGCCCGGGCGGTAAAAATATTATCGAATCTGATGAATTAATGAAAATTTCATCAATGTAAAAACGCGATGCTTCGTGTTTCTGAACGTGGGGAAAATATTATTTATCTGGCGGGGCAGGTCACATCATTGCCATTACTGTCCCAGCAGTACCAGCTGCTGTCCAGGAAATAGTCCGGCGCCTTTATTCGTCCGTTATGGACCGCGGTACTCCACTCGATATTAACTGTAGTGAATTTTATTTTATTAGGCTCCCAGGAGTATACATTGTAAAATGCATTGAGGGCATTTGTTGTGAGCCCGTACTGGATATAGCTGCCATTGAAAGCCTGGCCCGTTTTGATGTATGTGTATTTGATGCTGTCTATTGCTGTTCCGCTTTTGGACCAGTCGATCTGCAGCATCGGGGTCTGGTCGGCCTGGCTTGAATTTATTGTCCATGTGCCGCTGTTTCCGTCCAGGGTTGTGGTCCCTTCATACCAGAGAAATTCATTATAGCCGTTAACGCCCTGCTTGGAAATATACATCTGCCATTTTATATTGCCAGTTGCTGTCTGACCCGTCAGCCTCGCGGTATAGGAAGCACCGACAACATCTATTGAGTACTTCCACTGCCAGGTACTCTTGCTGAGGCTTGTGGGGACTGTGTTAATCGCTTTTCCGAATGCAGCTACCGGGACGGCTAGGTTAATAACAAGTATTGAGTTCCAAACACTGGCTACTGTTGCAGCAACCGTCCAGTTAGTATTTTCCACTGCATTTAAGGAATAGTTTACTGTTTCCGATTTTTTACCGGCAAGGAAATTGCTGAAATCAATCGTCATTGATCCTGCAGGAGGCAATGCCGGGGGAGTTCCCTCTTTCTTGCAACCCCATGTCAGCCCGATGATCAGGAGTAATGTCATCTGTAATGTAAATATCATTTTCATAGCAGGGGATTTTAGTTAATTTTTAACGCCGGATGTCACGGAATACTGTTCCATACAAATTTAGGACTGAAAACTAAATAAACAATGAAGAAAACCAGGATCATTTCACCTTCTTTCAATCTATTTTAAGTAACCTTCCGTCCTGAATCATAAATGCCAGATCAAATATTCTCATCCGGCAAACAATTATTGATTAAATTTAACAACTTAAGGCAGATTAGTATAATCATTTTTATATTTTTGAGTGTGACGGATATTGGCGGGGATTTCGAAGCAATACATGAAATCAGGATTATATTGTTCTCAAATTACTAATAATGCACAAATCCTTAGCTGTGAAGAGTATATATAATTTCCTCTTTCTGTTTTTCATTTCAGGAATATTCCTCAATGTTGGAGCCAGTACAATACAGGAAAAGGATTCGGTACTTTCCGGAATCAGTAAACCGGGCCATGAGGACCTTGTAAGGGGTGAACGGCTATTCAATGGATTGGTGTACCAGGATGAAAAATCTGTTAATTGTGCTGCTTGTCATAATACAAAGGAATCAGACACGCTTAACTGGAATCCGAATGCCCTTGATATTTCCCTGAAATACAAAAATAAAAAAACCGCCGACCTGAGCAGGGTCCTGCTTAAGCCGACAGGTGTAAAACTGTCAGAAGTCCACAAAAATTTTCAGCTGACATCCGGAGATATAGCGCTTATCAAGGCATATATGGATGAATTTACAGCGATAGGGCTGAAAAAGGATAAGCCGGTAATAACAAATCTGTTGCTATTCATTATAGCAATGATCTTATTTCTTCTTTCGGCCACGGACATGATAATAACCAAAATCCTGAAGCGGCGCTGGATCAACCTTATAACAATTGCCTTAACGGTTATCTTTATTACGTATACCCTTGTAGTAACCGGTATTGCATTAGGCCGTTCAAAGGACTATTCACCGGATCAGCCCGTCAAATTCTCTCACAGGGTGCATGCAGGCCAGAATGGCACTGACTGTTTATATTGCCATAGCTCAGCCACCTACAGCAAGGCAGCCGGAATACCCCCGGTTAATGTTTGCATGAACTGTCATCTTCTCGTAAGGAACGGATCGCGGTCAGGTACATTTGAAATAGCAAAGGTGACAGGCGCCTTTGATGAGAACAGGCCAATAAGCTGGACTAAGGTTTATAATCTTCCCGACCATGTCTTTTTCAGTCATGCGCAGCATGTAACTGCCGGCGGGATCAGCTGCCAGAAGTGCCACGAAAAGGTGGAAGAGAAAGATAAAATCTCACAGGTTCCCGACCTGTCTATGGGATGGTGTATTAACTGTCATCGTACAACGAGAGTCAACTTTAAGGGTAATCCTTTCTATACGCATTACACGGAATTAATGGAAAAGATGAAGAGCGGTGCAACCGACAGTGTTACAGTTGATATGACTGGAGGCATCGAATGCATGAAATGCCATTATTAGCAACAGATTTTCGAACGAAACTGAAATATGAAAAAAAAGAGGGAAAATCCCGTGAAAGCAGAAGATCAGCTTGCCATTAATGGAGGAGCAGGAGAGGATTTGCAGGATAGTCAGCTGCAGGATCTGCTGAAAGCTGATCTTCTGGGGAAAAACAGTTCAAGAAGAGATTTTTTGAAAATATTCGGTTACAGTTTAGCTTCAGCCGCCATCCTTGCCAGCTGCAAGAGGCCCATTCTGAATGCGGTCCCTTACGTCATTCAGCCGCCTGAGATAACACCGGGGAAAGCTTTATTTTACGCCACAAGTTTCTATGATGGCCATGAATATGCCTCAATTGTCGTAAAGACACGGGAGGGGCGTCCGATCAAAATAGAAGGCAATAATCTTTCTGCTTTTAATGGAGAAGGCACTACCGCGAGAGTTCAGGCGTCGGTATTGAGCCTATATGATGACAGCCGCCTTAAAAATCCAATGGAGAATGGTAAGCCTGCCAGCTGGGACGTAATTGATAAAAAAATTATTGATGGACTCGCAGGCATAAACTCGAAAGGAGGTAGGGTTGTTCTTTTAACTTCGAGCATTATTTCACCCACTACGGCTAAGCTTATTCATCAATTCGGGGCATCAATTAAGAATTTTGAATGGGTATGCTATGATCCGATTTCTTATTCTGCTATTCAGGAAGCCAATTCCATTTGCTTTGGCAAAGCCACCATCCCTGATTATCATTTCGGGAAGGCAAAGATTGTTGTTTCTGTGAATGCTGATTTCATCGGCACGTGGCTAGCTCCGGTTCATTTTATCCCCGGGTATGTCTCCCGGCGAAAGCTTGATAATGGAGAGAAGGATATGCTGCAGCATATTCATTTCGAATCGGGAATGAGCCTCACGGGCAGCAACGCTGATAAGAGAATAAAAATCAGACCCTCTGAAGAAAAGGGATTGCTTTTGAATCTCTACAACCTGATCGCTGAAAAGAAAGGAGCTGATAAATTGCCGGGTTCAGCCTTTAAAGAAGACCTTTCGGGACTTGCAGAGAGCCTTATTGCTTCCAGAGGCCGATCGATTGTTGTTTCAGGCTCAAACAACATCGAGATACAGATAATTGTAAATGCGATCAATGCACTTTTGGGCAATTACGCCGAATGTATAGATCTTCGTAAAAATCTTAATATAGCCTCTGTGACCGACAGGAAGATGGAGAGTCTTGTTTCTGATTTAAATGACGGACGGGTAAGTGCATTGGTAATGGCTAATGTTAATCCTGTTTTTGACTACCCCGACCACGGCAAATTCTTAGCCGGATTGAAAAAAACGGAGCTGACCATAAATATGGCAGTTAAGAGGAATGAGACTGTCGGGAAGGCTGAATTTGAATGCCCTGTAAGCCACTACCTTGAGTCGTGGGATGATTCTGAGATTATCCCGGGCGAACTCAGTCTGATGCAACCATGCATTAATCGATTGTTCGACACGCGGTCGTTCCAGGATTCTTTATTAAGATGGTCGGGAAGTTCCGTTCTCTATCACGATTACCTTATGGCGTCGTGGGAAAAGGAATTTTTCCCCGGTTCAGGAATGAAGGGTTTCAGAGATTTCTGGAATAACTCCCTCAGTAATGGCGTTTTCAGCTATAGTGTGGCGGAGCCGAAAGAGGCTGTGTTTGACAGACAGGCGCTTAAGCAGGTGACGGGTTCTTCAGCAGGGGGCGCGTCAGGCAGTTTTGAAATAATTATTTCAGAAAGTGTTGCTCTTGGAACAGGGATGCATGCCAATAATCCCTGGCTCATGGAGCTGCCTGATCCGGTTTCAAGGCAATGCTGGGAGAATGTCGCAGCAATCTCGCCCGGTGACGCTGAAAAGTTTGGGATCAGGACAGGAACAATTTTAAAAATAAGAGAAGGGTTGATTCTTCCGGCATTCATACAGCCAGGCCAGGCTGAAGGCACTATTTCAGTCGCGCTTGGTTACGGACATACAGATGCAGGTACGGTTTGCAATAATATAGGCGTAAATTTATATCCTTTTGTGCGGATGGCCGGGGGAAATCTCGTCTATAGTTTTGAAGCAGACAAAATAGAAAAAACTGCGAGTGAGGCTCAGCTGGCCCTTACCCAGGTGCATTATTCAATGGAAGGCAGGCCGATAGTAAGAGAAACGGAATTAAGCCGGTATAAGGCAGACCCTTCTTTCGGAAATGAATTTCACAAGGAATTTGAGAAGGAGCACCGGACTCTTTACCCGGAGGTTATGCACAAAGGATTTCACTGGGGTCTTGCCATTGATCTGAATTCCTGTGTCGGGTGCAATGCCTGTGTTATTGCATGTCAGGCGGAGAACAATATTCCTGTAGTTGGTAAAGAAGAGGTAACCCGCAGAAGAATAATGCACTGGATCAAAATCGACAGGTATTATTCTGATATATCCGACGATCCAAAGGTTTATTTCCAGCCGCTTGCATGTCAGCATTGTGACAATGCCCCCTGCGAAAATGTCTGCCCGGTATCTGCCACAAACCACAGCAGTGAAGGACTGAACCAGGTTGCATATAACAGATGTGTCGGTACGAAATACTGTATAAATAACTGCCCCTATAAAGTAAGGAGGTTTAACTGGTACCGCTACACAAATAACAAGGCATTTGATTTTAATTCAGCTTCGGACCTTGGCAGGATGGTTTTAAATCCGGATGTGACTGTCAGAGAACGCGGCGTTGTCGAAAAATGTTCGTTCTGTGTGCAGAGGATACAGGAAAAAAAGCTTCAGGCAAAGCTTGAAAAAAGAAGGCTTAATGATAATGAAATAAAGACAGCCTGCATGCAGGCTTGCCCTGCCGGGGCGATCGTCTTTGGTAATCTGAATGATCCTGACTCTAAAGTCTCTAAATTGTTCAGGGATCCGAGATGCTATCATCTGCTGGAGGAGCTGCACACCCTGCCCAACACCGGATACCTTACCAGGGTCAGGAATGATGAAATATAAAATTTACTAACAGTCAGTAGATTAACGATGTACAACAGAAATATCAGAGGTCCGCTAATTGAAGGGAACAAGTCACTGGGTCAGATTACTTCTGATGTTATTTCCCCGATGGAAACTCTTCCGGGGAAGTGGTGGTTCATCGCCTTTGGCATTTCATCCCTGGCTGCCATATATGGATTTTATGCAATTTATATGACTGTCGTCAAGGGGATTGGCACCTGGGGCGTTAACAATTCGGTTGGATGGGGATGGGATATAATAAATTTTGTATGGTGGATCGGAATCGGACATGCAGGAACTGCCTTTTCGATATTCCTTCTTATTCTCAGGCAAAGGTGGCGGACATCTATTAACAGGGCGGCAGAGGCGATGACTGTCCTTGCGGTAATGTCTGCGGCGATTTTTCCAGCCCTTCATATGGGAAGGGTCTGGCTGGCTTTTTATATTATTCCTTACCCGAATACACGTGGTCCTTTATGGGTTAACTTCAACTCCCCTCTGTTCTGGGATTTTATTGCAATCTCGGCCTATCTCCTTATTTCGGCTTCATTCTGGTATCTGGGAACATTACCCGACTTTGCCTCAATCAGGGATAAGACAAAATCGAAAATAAGAAAGAGCGTCTATGGATTCTTTAGCCTTGGCTGGACAGGCTCAAGCCGTCAGTGGCTGAGATTTGAATCCCTCAGTTTTATACTGGGCGGCATTGCTGCTGTACTTGTGGTATCTGTCCATTCAATAGTTGCTACCGATTTTGCAGTAGGGATTGAGCCTGGCTGGCATACCACACTGTTTCCTCCATACTTTGTTGTTGGAGCCATATTCTCAGGCTTTGCGATGGTTATGACGTTAATGGTAATTATAAGGAAGATATATAAGTTCACAGATTATGTTACAGATAATCACATGGACGCTATAGCCAGGATCCTTATTTTCATCTCCCTGATAATGGGAACAGCCTATGCTACGGAGATCTTTGTTTCGTGGTATTCAGGCAACAAGTATGAGATGTTCACATTCTTCCATAACAGGATCACTGGCGATTATACCGTGCAGTTCTGGGGCATGATCATCTGCAATGCAATCATTCCTCAGCTCTTCTGGTTCAGAAAGGTAAGGAGAAACTGGGTCGGATTGCTTATTGTTTCACTCATTATTAACCTGGGGATGTGGTTCGAAAGGTTCAACATACTTATAACCTCATTAACTAAAGATTATCTTCCTTCAAACTGGGTCAGCTACAGGCCGACACTGATTGATATCGGAGTATTTGCCGGGACCATCGGAATTTTTGCATGTGGTGTGCTCCTGTTCATAAGGTACATTCCCATGATGGCTATCAGCGAGCTGAAAAGCGTAAATAATATAGGTGCAAAGACAGAAGACTAACCTGAAGAAACAATGAATACAAATTACAGGCTGGGAGTATTTGGCGAGGAGGGAAAGTTTCTTTCCTGCATCAGCATGCTTCAGGAGGAGAAGGTTACGATTTATGATGTATTTACTCCTTATCCGGTCCATGAGGTATTTCATTTGCTGAAACGAAGATCAAGGCTTCCGACCGCTGCCTATTTTTTCGGGGTTTTTGCGATTATTGCAACACTTTCATTCCTGTATTTCACGTCAGTTATAAACTGGCCTGTAGTTTATGGTGGCAAGCCATTTAACTCATTCCCATCATTTATTGTCGTTACTATTATTGTCACGATTTTAACCGTTACAATCTTAAGCCTTTTTACCTTTTCAGCACGTTCAAAGCTTTATCCCGGACGGGACAATACGGTTTTTGACGATCGTGCAACTGATAATAAATTCGTTATAATTATTACGCCCGATGAAGCAGATATTGATCTCTGGACAAAGGCCGGAGCGATAATGAAGGAGCAGGGTGCTGAAGAGGTTATTGATAAGGAAATCGTAAACGCAAAATCATGAGAAATAGTCATAATAACAGATACTTTCCCAGGATATTGACCATTGCCCTGTTCACAGTATTTTTAATTAGCTGTAACAGGGACAGGAATAACCCGGGGTGGGAATACTTCCCCGATATGTCTTATTCCGCTGCTTATAAGAGCTATACAAAAAATCCTAATTTTAAGGATGGAATGACGATGAGAACTCCTGCAGAAGGAACTGTCCCGAGGGATTTTACTCCGTTTGAATATACTCTCGCCCCTGAATCCAGGGTCAAAGCAGGTCTCGAGCTTGTAAATCCGGTTATTGCAACGCCGGAAACAATTTCAGAGGGGAAGAAAATATATTCCGAATTTTGTATCCAGTGCCATGGCGCCGGAGGAAATGGTGACGGGCATCTTTATGTAAGCAGGCTTTACCCGCTAAAACCGCGTTCGCTGGTATCGGATAATGCCGTTAAGCTGAAGGACGGAGAGATCTATCATTCAATAACCCTTGGCTTCGGCTCTATGGGAGCGCACGGAGGGCAAATCAGACCCGAACTCCGCTGGAAGCTTATATTGTATATCAGAACTCTTCAGGATGAAGGGGAAGGGCAAATAAAGACCAAAAAAGAGGCACTATGAAGGAGCAAATCACCGTTTCCAGAAATTTCAGGATAATTACACTTCTCCTGATTGGCATAGGAGTCTGCTCTTTCATTTTCGGGCTGATTTCAGACCACAGGCTGACATGGGCAAGCTATCTTATGGTCAATTATTATTTCCTGTCGCTTGCAATGGGAGGCACCATCTTCCTTATCATTCAGATCATAACACAGTCAGGCTGGTCTTCTGCTTTTAAGCGGGTCCCTGAAGCAATGATGTCATATATTCCTTTTGCTGCAGTTTTCTTTCTGCTTCTTTTCTTCGGGGTTCATGATGTTTATCGCTGGTCGAATAGCGAAGTTGTTGCGTCTGATCCGCTTATAGCACATAAATCTCCTTATCTGAATATTCCTTTCTTTTTCGTGAGGCTGGCCGTATTCTTTGTTCTCTGGATAGTTTTTACATGGATATTAAGAAAGTTCTCCCTGAAGGAGGACCATTGTGATCCGGCTGACATAAATGGGATAATGTCGCTGTTCGGCAAAAGTGAGCTTTATGCCAAGATACTTGCCTTTATTCTTGCTTTGACCTTTTCTCTTTCTGCCTTTGACTGGATAATGTCTATTGACGTTAAGTGGTATAGCACTATTTTTGCTCTGAAGGATCTCGTGGCAGCATTTCTTCATGGTGTATCAGTACTGACACTTATAGTCTTCATCCTCTATAAAAAAGGTTATTTCCCCTTCCTGAACAAGTTTCACCTGCATGACTTTTCACGTTATATTTTTATGCTTTCCATCGTATGGGGATATTTCTGGTTTGCCCAGTTTATGATCATCTGGTATGGTAATATTCCGGAGGAGACAATCTACTTTTATGTCCGCTGGCAGGAAGGCTGGAGAGTCATGTTTTTCCTGGAGATCGGGCTGAACTGGGCGATACCCTTCCTGATACTTCTTCCTGTAAAGACCAGCCGGAATATGACAGTAATCACAATTGTAATAATATTCCTTATAGTAGGCCAGCTTATCGATCTTTTCGTTCAGATTATCCCCGGTACAACAGGGCTTTTAAAGTTCGGATGGATTGAAGCGGGACTATTTCTCGGATATGCGGGGCTGTTCGCACTCGTAGTGGCAACCAGCCTGGCAAGGGCAAAGATAATGCCCTCCAACCATCCATATCTTGACGAGAGCCTTAATCATCACTTCAGGTAAGATGCTGCTATTTCGGGAAGAACATGAATTATTACCTTCCTGCCTGTTTATCTCAGGATTCTGTCTGTTATTAACAGGATAATCACCAGAAAGAAATATGAATAGAGCAGTATTGAATGTCTGCTTTTATTTAATGTTTCTTCCGGCTTTTTAATAAGGGCATAAAATTGCCAGATTAACAAAACTGATGAGATCAGCAGGATGCATATTATCGCTGCGCTCCGGATAATCTCAAAAGTGCACAAAAAAAGTGCTGCAGAGGCAGAGGTCACAACCCACATAAACGTTAGTCTCCGGATCTGAGCTGTGTTAAAGACGCTTGTAAGGCTTGGAATGCCTGCCTGCTGATACTCATGGCCATATTTAAGGATGAGAAGCCAGAAATGCGGTATTTGCCCTGTGAAGAAGAGGAATTCGATGAAAATAATTGGCTTATCCCAGATTCCTCCTCCTGCAGCCACCCATCCTATAAGGGGAGGCAATGCCCCCGTTAAAGCGCCCGGAACTACTGCAAAGGCAGTTATTCTCTTGGAGCAGGTATAGATAACATTATACCAGAAAATTGTAAATAGCCCTATTATGACGGCTTTGAGATTGCCGGCCGAGTATAAAAGAGCAGAGCCCGCAAAGAGATTGAATACAGAAAACAGCAGGGCCTGATAAATCTTAATCTTTTTAGCAGGAATAGGACGATTGCGTGTCCGGTTCATTTTACTGTCCAGATCATGTTCCTGAACCTGGTTCAGAACAGAAGCGGAAATAGAAAGAAGTAAGATTCCAAGGCTTGTCAGAAATATTCCGGGAGAAATGGCAGGGGCGAAAACAAAATATCCGGTAAAGCCCGTGAGACATACAGGGATCATTATTTTCAGCTTACTGAGCTCAAGGTAATATTGAAAAAGGCGCCCTGATCTACTTTTCATTAAGGGTTTTCAGGTATTCAATAATCTTTTTTATATCATTATCACTTAACGACCCTTTATAGCTTTGCATCAGATCTCTCTTGAATCCCTTTACAATCTCATAATTGGGGTCGTAGATAGACCGTTTAATATACTCATCGTCAGCTGTCACTGTG
>JBBIIS010000034.1:0-19400 GCA_037446375.1 Bacteroidota bacterium
GACCAGACTAACCCTTATGTATTTGGCCTGGGAAATGAATGGTTTATTATGAAGAGATCCACGGGTTACCCGTTCCTTGCATCCGGATATAATATCGGATATATACTTGATAAAAATCCGGTTTCAGGTTTTGCCGGCAGTAAATTCAGGGAAAAGGTAAAAAACACAATAGTTATTGGCTCAGAAAAGATAGGTGCAGGAGAAGTCATCTACATTACAGATGATCCTTACTTCAGGGCATTCTGGAAAAGCGGACGTGTTCTGCTTGGCAATATTATTCTCAGATGAAACTTAAATTTAACGTTTCCCCTTTGTGATACTTTGTTTGGAACAGTGTCACCGACGGTTTATTCTTTCTTTTCCACTGATTATCATCGTCCAGCCACAGAGTTTAACATAGCATAACTGACATTCTACGTTGTGCTGCTCCGTGAAAACCATATGATACATCATAATTAATATAAAGTTATTCAAATACTTAATCACTGGCGTTGGAAGATTGACAGATCAGTTGAAACTTATCAGCAATAATAATTATTTAGAAGTAGTTTAAATTATTGTTATTTTATTCACATTGTTATTTTAATAACAATGTTTGTGCTATATTTGTATCGGAATTTAAAAAAAGAGCTATATTTTTTTGATTTGTACCATCAAATATTAGTAAATCAAATCAGTATGAGAAAAATTACTTCGCTGGCAGATCTCCGGATACGAAAAGAAGAGCTGACAGCCGGGAAAAATGAAGAAGAAAATAATGGCATAATGCCTGAAAAGACCCGGATAAGAGTTCATATGGGTACAAGCGGACTGGCCTCAGGAGCCAGGGTAATATACGATTTCATGCTCCACGAGCTTGAAAAGAGGAATATTGATGCTGATGTTATCAGGACCGGCGATCTGGGTTACTCGTTCGCTGAACCCACAATTGAGGTCAGGCGCCCGGGTGAAGAGCCTATCGTTTTCGGGAATGTCGACAAGCTGAGAGCCGATGAGATCATTGAAAAATTCATAAAAAATGGCGAACTGGTCGAGGGTATACTTCCTGCCAATTACCGCACAATACAATAACCAAAATGCAGGAGGAGAAAAAGATGGGAAATTACAGGATGCAGCTGATGGTTTGCGGCGGAACAGGATGTTCTGGCAAACAGAGTGAAGAAATTATAGAAAACCTGAGACTCGAAGTTGAAGCACTTGCTCTGGAAAATGAGATACAGGTGATCCGTACTGGCTGTTTCGGACTTTGCGGTCTTGGTCCGATTGTCAAAGTGCTTCCTGAAGGAACAATTTATACAAAAGTCACTCCCGATGATGCATCGGATATAATTAACCTTCATATTGTAAAAGGAAAGAAAGTCGAAAGGCTTATTTTCAGGGATCCCGTAACAAAAAAGCCGGTTTACGACGAAGAGGGCATGACTGCGTACAAAAAGCAGCTCAGGGTTGCACTCCGGAACTGTGGCTTTATTGATCCTGAAAATATTGACGATTCTATCCTGTCGGACGGATATCTTGCACTTGGCAAGGTCATAAATGAGATGACCCCTGAAGAGGCCATTAAGATAGTAAAGGACTCAGGCCTGAGAGGTCGCGGGGGCGGAGGTTTCCCTACAGGTCTCAAATGGGAATTTGCCAACAGAAACAAGTCCGACATTAAGTATGTTGTTTGTAATGCCGACGAAGGCGACCCCGGAGCATTCATGGACAGGTCAGTTCTTGAAGGTGATCCTCATGCAGTACTTGAAGGAATGGCAATTTGCGGATACTGCATTGGCTCGGACAGCGGACTTATATATATCCGAGCTGAATATCCCCTGGCGGTAGCGCGGCTCCGGACAGCAATACACCAGGCACGTGAAGCCGGACTTCTAGGAAGGAATATCCTTGGAACAGGTTTTAATTTTGATATTGACATAAAATACGGCGCCGGGGCTTTCGTTTGCGGTGAGGAGACAGCTCTTATCCATTCAATGGAGGGTCTCAGGGGCGAACCGACCGTCAAGCCTCCGTTCCCGGCTGAGTCAGGCTTCAGGGGAAAGCCGACAAACGTAAATAATGTTGAAACCTTTGCAAGCATCTCCCCTATCATACTCAAAGGGTCAAAGTGGTTCAGTTCAATCGGTACAGAAAGATCAAAGGGGACAAAAACTTTTGCCCTTGCAGGCAAGATAAAAAATGTGGGTCTGATTGAGGTTCCGATGGGAACCACTCTACGCGAGGTCATATTCGAGATCGGCGGAGGAATCCAGCATGGCAAAAAATTCAAGGCAGTCCAGACCGGAGGTCCTTCAGGAGGGTGCCTTACAGAAAAGCATCTTGATACTCCTATCGATTTTGATAACCTTATTGCTGCCGGGTCGATGATGGGATCAGGAGCTATGATAGTTATGGACGAGGACGACTGCATGGTATCAGTTGCAAAATACTTTCTCCAATTTACAGTGGAGGAATCATGCGGCAAGTGCTCCCCCTGCCGGATAGGGAACAAGAGGCTTCATGAGCTTCTTAATCATATTTGCAAGGGTAACGGCACTCTGGCTGACCTCGACAGACTGAGGAATATGAGCCTGGTTATAAAGGACACTTCTCTATGCGGACTTGGACAGAGTTCACCAAACCCTGTACTTTCTACACTTGATAATTTCATGGACGAATATCTTGCCCATGTCACTGATAAAAAGTGTCCGGCCGGAAAATGCCGCGATCTGATGGAGTATTTCGTGGTCGCAGAAAATTGCGTAGGCTGTACGGCTTGTGCAAGAGTATGCCCGGTAAACGCAATAACAGGCGAAAGGAAAGAGCCACATATTATTAATCCGTCAATTTGTATAAAGTGCGGAGCTTGTATGGATAAATGTAAGTTCGACGCAATAATAATTCAGTAATCATGCCGGGAAAATGGAAACAGTAAAACTTACAATAGATAATAAAACGATCGAAGTACCAAAAGGTACCACAGTTTATAAAGCCGCAAAGGAGCTGGGAATTGAAATACCCGTACTCTGCTATATGGAGCTTCACGATCTTGGCATAGAGAACAAGCCTGCAGGATGCCGTATATGTGTTGTTGAGGTACAGGGAAGAAGAAATCTGGCCCCTTCATGTGCAACAAAATGCGAAGAGGGCATGGTAATCAGAACTCACTCCACCCGAGTCCTGAATGCCAGAAGGACAGTCATGGAGTTTATACTCTCAGATCATCCTAAGGATTGCCTGATTTGTGCAAAATCAGGAAACTGCGACCTTCAGAATATGGCTATAAAGCTTGGCATCAGGGAAATTCCCGGTTCTGATATTGCGGAGATGTCGACATACAGGAAAGATACCTCCCCATCTATTATCAGGGATCTCGATAAATGCATAATGTGCAGGAGATGCGAAACAATGTGCAATGAGGTCCAGACAGTTGGCGCTCTATCTGCCGTAAACAGGGGTTTTATGGCCACGGTGGCTCCGGCATTCGAGCAGAACCTTGAACACTCGTCATGCACCTACTGCGGTCAGTGTGTTGCAGTATGTCCCACCGGTGCACTTACAGAGGTCAATCATACACCCGATGTCCTGAGGGCACTTGCCGATCCTTCAAAAACAGTCATTGTCCAGACTGCTCCTGCAGTACGTGCCGCACTCGGAGAAGAGTTCGGGATGGAGCCCGGTACACTTGTCACAGGGAAAATGGTAGCCGCACTTCGCGCCCTGGGATTCAATTACGTATTCGATACCGATTTTGCTGCTGACCTTACAATAATGGAAGAGGGAACCGAGCTTCTCGACAGGCTGAACCGTCATCTAAATGGTGATAAGACCGCAAGGCTTCCGATACTTACATCATGCTGTCCCGGATGGGTAAATTTCTTTGAGTACAACTATCCCGACCTGAAGGATATCCCTTCAACGGCAAAATCACCCCAGCAGATGTTCGGAGCTATTGCAAAAACATATTTCGCCGACAAGATCGGGATCAGCAGAAAGGATATGGTCGTAGTATCAATTATGCCATGCCTCGCCAAAAAATATGAATGCCAGAGGGAAGAGTTTGCTAAAGATGGAAACAGGGATGTTGATTTCTCAATTTCCACACGTGAGCTTGCCGCCTTTATAAAGCAGGCAAATATTGATCTGAATACCCTTGAAGATGACAGCTTTGATTCCCCTCTAGGAGAATCTACCGGCGCAGCAGTCATCTTTGGCAACACAGGCGGAGTAATAGAAGCTGCGGTGCGTACCGCTTATGAGATCCAGACAGGAAAAAAACTCGAGAGACTGGATTTCACGGAACTCAGAGGTCTGGATGGCGTACGCCAGGCAACAATAGATTTCAACGGCCTTCCCGTAAGAATAGGAATAGCTCATGGCCTGGGCAATGCAAGAAAGCTCCTGGACGATGTAAAAGCAGGCAGATCAGAATTCCACGCCATAGAAATAATGGCATGTCCGGGCGGATGTATTGGCGGAGGGGGTCAGCCGCTGCACCATGGTAACATCGAGGTAATTAAGGCAAGAGCGGCTGCTATCTATCGTGAAGATAAGCTGAAACCTGTCAGGAAATCACATGAGAACCCGTTCATTGTAGAGTTGTACAAGGAATTTCTTGGCAAACCAAACAGTGAAAAAGCCCATCATCTCCTGCATACACATTATTTCGACAGGAAGAAGAAAATATTTGTGAAACAATAGATTATACGGAAAGGATCTATAAAATTCAGTATTATGTCAAGTATCAAAATAGAGTTGCGGACGGAAGATGTCGCAAAGATAAAAGAGATCTGCGCTTCATTTAATAATGATCCACAGGATCTGATCAATGTTCTTCATAAATGCCAGGAAAATTTCGGTTATCTCCCTGCTGAGGTTCAGGAAGTTGTTGCACAGGAGCTTGATGTTCCTGTCGCCAAAATATATGGCGTTGTGACATTCTATTCATTCTTTTCAATGACCCCTAAGGGCAAACACCCGGTGAGTATTTGTATGGGTACTGCCTGCTATGTAAGGGGTGCCGAGAAGGTGCTTGAAGAGTTCCGGAAAGAGCTTGGCATTCAGGTTGGCCAGACTACAAAAGATGGCAAATTTTCCTTGTCGAGCCTGAGGTGTGTCGGAGCCTGCGGTCTCGCACCGGTCGTTCTCGTCGGCGAAAAGACATATGGCAGGGTTGCTCCTGATGATGTGAAGAATATTCTAAGGGAATACGAAGGATAAGACGTAAGTGTTTAGTGATTTAGGTTTAAAGTATGCCGGGATCAACAGGTCCCGGTTTTTCTATTATCGTCTCTTCTTACCCCTCCCGTAACCAGGCCCGTCAGGCTTCACAGGCCGCCCGGGATCCCTGACATCTTTCACCTTTTCGGGCTTATGCCAGAAAAAAAGATCTTTCTGTTTTCGTTTCTCGTCAATGTTACGGGCTACATAGACATTTTTGCCGCTATAGGGATCGACCCCTGTATAATATATGAGTGTGGATAGTGTCATCGGTGTCGGTGTAAAATCCTGGACTTGTTCGGGCTTTAATCCGTCTGCCTTAAGCTCCTCAACCAGGTCTTTCATATCTTTAAGCGAGCAACCCGGATGTGAGGAGATAAAATAGGGAATAATCTCATAAGCGAGGTCATTCTGCGAAGTTATATCACTGAACTGTTTCTTCAGCTTCCTGAAAAGCCTGAAAGGAACTTTACGCATCATTTCAATAATATGAGGCGAAGTATGCTCAGGTGCAACCTTCAGTCTTCCGGAGACATGTCCTGTAACAAGTTCCTTTAAGTAATCCATCTCCGTCCTTCCGGCATTCGGATTCCACTCAGGGAAAAGAAGATCATACCTCAATCCGCTTCCGACAAAAGCCTTTTTTATATCATCCCTTTTGTTCACTTTTCTGTAAAGATCCAGAAGCTCCTGGTGGCTTGTGTCAAGATTATCGCACACTTTAGGCCAAACGCACGACGGCCGGGAACATTTATTGCATATCTTTATGTTCTTTCCCTTCATCCCGAACATATTAGCCGACGGACCGCCGAGGTCTGACAGGTATCCCTTGAACGATGGCATCGATGCTATCTTATCGATCTCCCTCATTATCGATCCTTCAGATCTTCTCACAATATGTTTACCCTGATGAGAGGCAATTGCGCAGAAACTGCACCCGCCAAAGCAACCCTTGTGAATATTTACAGAGAATTTAATCATTTCATAAGCAGGTATTGGCCCCTTCTTCTCATATCTTGGATGTGGAAGGTATGTAAATGGCAGATCGTATGTCATATCTGCCTCCTTTTCATCCATTGGAGCATAAGGCGGATTTATAATTACATTTGTCTCCCCAGCCTGCTCAATTAGCCTGGCAGCTTCTATCCTGTTTGATTCCTTTTCAAATGTCACAAAGTTCTTCGCGAATACAGCTTTATCCGACTTACAATTCTCAAATGAATTGAGTGTTTTGGACTTCCATCCTTCCCTTAATGGAAGCTGATCCTTAGCAGGCTGTTTTATGGCTGTCTGTGGAATTGTGCGTAATGAACTGAAGGGTACTCCCTTTAAAAGCAGCCTTACTATCTCCCTGACCGGCTTTTCGCCCATGCCATATATAAGCATATCTGCCCCGCTGCTTATCAGAATTGGAGGCTCAAGCTTGTCCTTCCAGTAGTCGTAATGGGTCAGGCGTCTCATTGATGCCTCAATCCCCCCGATAAGTACCGGTATATCAGGAAAGATGCTCTTTAAAATTGTTGTGTAAACGATTGTCGGATAATCGGGCCTGAATCCAGCTTTTCCTCCGGGCGTATAAGCATCATCCGATCTCAGTCTGCGGGCGGCAGTATAATGGTTCACCATTGAATCCATATTTCCCGCAGTTACACCGAAGAAATATTTTGGCTTCCCTAGCTTCCGGAAATCCCTGAGGTCGTCCTTCCAGTTTGGTTGCGGTACAATGGCAACCTTCATTCCTTCATGTTCAATAACTCTTCCAATTACTGCAGGGCCAAAAGAAGGATGGTCAATATAGGCATCCCCACTGAAGATTATAACATCAGTCTCATCCCATCCAGCGGATTCGATCTCGCTTTTAGATGACGGAAGATACTTTTCACGGGAAATATTCGTACTATTCACTCTGCAAATTTACTTAAAATAACTATCTTGCTGATAGTCCCGGAAAGAACGGGTCGTCTCTATACAGATAATATAAATGAGAATCAAAGCAACTCTTGCGTTATGTAGTAACATACGATCATTGCTGTTGGCATTAATACTGTTATTCACAAGCCTTTTCAGCATTAATAATTCATTTGGGCAGGTGAAACAACTAAGGCCAAAAATAGGACTGGCTTTAAGCGGTGGCGGCGCATGCGGCCTGGCACATATCGGAGTACTTAAAGTGATGGAAGAGGAAGGGCTGAGGCCTGATTATATTTCCGGGGTCAGCATGGGCAGCATTATAGGGGCCTTTTACTCGGCCGGATATTCGCCCGATAGTCTTGAAAAACTCATTGCATCCCTTGATCTTAAAATGCTCCTTTCAAACAGGATACCGGAAAATAAGATAATCTTTACCGAAAAAGGTCATTTCTACAATAGCATCGCATCATTTCCTATAACATTTAAAAAAATACAACTGCCTTCAGGACTTATCAACGGACAGCAGATCGAGAATTTTTTAAGTTATTCGCTATGGAATGTTGCAGACGTAAATGATTTCTCAAAACTCGCAATCCCATTCATGTGCGTAGCTACTGATCTCAAAACATGTACAAAGATCGATTTGAAATCAGGCTATCTTCCTGATGCAATAAGAGCCAGCAGCTCTGTGCCTTATATCTTCACTCCGCTTAAGATAGATACACTCCTTCTTGTTGATGGCGGAGTATTAAGGAACTTTGCGCCGCTTGAGGTTAAGAATATGGGTGCCGATATTATTATCGGATCATATACAGGGAGCCGCTACAGGTCGGAAGATAAACTGCAGTCAGTTACAGAGGTAATGACGCAGCTTGGATTCTTTCCAAGCATGAATGACTTCAGCGAGCAGAAAAAGATTGTCAACTATCTTATCGAGCCTAAAACATCTGATATTTCAGCAATAGCGTTTGAACAGTTTGACAGCCTTATATCGAGAGGCTACACGGCAGCTGCTCCTTATAGGAAAATCTTCAGAGCACTTGCTGATTCTCTGAACAGATTCGGTAAACAGGAGATCAGGAAAACTGTGATGGTTCCGAGGACCTATGTGTTTGATTCCATCAGGATAAGAGGGAATAAAATATTTTCAGTGGAACAGATAAAAGGGGTGCTTGATATTTCTCCCAGGGAGCTTGTCAACAGAAAAATGCTTTCAGAAAAGATTGATCTCCTTTATGGGAAGAACTGGTTCGAGAAGGTAAAATACAGGATAATTCCTGAAAACAGATCTCTTATACTCGAAATAGATTGCATTGAAAAGCCAAGGGCTGCTTTATTTGGCTCTGTTCGCTACGACAATACACTTGGAGCAGATCTTGGGATTGGACTTTCCATACGTGACCCCCTCCTGAGAAGTTCACAACTGGAGCTAAATTCTTTGCTTGGACAGCTGTATAAATTCAGCTTCAGCTATATTCAGTTCATCGACAGAAACCAGAAGTACAGTTTGTCGGGCGATATTTATGCTGACAATTCCTATCTCCAGAAACTTAATCTGAACAGAGTATCCGAGCCTGCAAACAACAGGGATTTAAATATAGGGGTGGCTCTCAACAGGAGGCTTGGCCTGAACAGTATGCTGAGTCTTTCATCGCAGATCGAAAACCTTGGCATTGTAAGAGACCGTGTAGATGGAAACGGCCGGGAGAAGTTCAAGAATAATTATGCTTCAGCACAGCTTAGCTACCGTAGCAATACGCTAAATACCAAATACTTTCCCAAAAGAGGCTTAAAAACTGAAGTCACGGTAAAAACCTCAAAGCTGTTACTGTCAAAATACCAGACCGATACAATTTATGTTTTTTATGATAACAGCGAATCCTCCACTGGCTCCTCAAAATTATTTTATACTCTACGTGCAAGTTTTGATAAGTACTTCTCAAAGTCAGGAAAATGGACATTTAACATAGGGGGTGAACTTCTGTATATTACAAGCAGTGATTCACTGTCTGAAAAGAATAACTATTATTTCCTTGGCGGATTTGAGTCTGAAAATCCCAGAACTATCCCTGCCATCGGATTCCACCCTTTCCAGATTCCCGTAAGCAAGATGGGTGAAGTTCATCTTGATCTGGATTATGAGATCATGGAAAAGGTCCATCTCACTCTTATGACAGGAATTACTGCCATGCGGGAGAGAGTCTCAGATCAGATCTCAATTCTTCCGGGAGTCGGCCTTGGTGCGGGCTACATGTCGATCATAGGACCTGTAAGAGCCGGAGTAATGTACGGGGTATACAAAAATGAGGACTACTTCAAGCAATTAAAGGGATATATAAGCGTGGGATTCAATTTCTAGGCACAACTCACTGCCTGTAAATAAAATAATTCAAAATATTTCAGAAATGTATCCTGATTCAGTACGGCCCGATTGTTGCTTTATATTCCTGTGTGTTTGAAGAATGTTAATTTGTCATGATGCAGGAAAGGGAGAAATTTAAAAATGGATACATTAAAGGTCATTCAGCAGCATAAAAGGATCTCAAAGCTTATATCAACCAAGAAAGTAAAGGAAAGCCTTGATATTCTGGATGGTATGATCATAAGTACAGGCGACGGGAACCTCCGTGATGAGCTTGATAATATTATTATGACCTACCGCAATATTTTAAGATATACTATTGAAGGGGTAAGGGATCCGGAAAGGAACAAGATCTATCTAAAGCTTATGCAGTCAATTCTTCTTCTTTCCGACAGGGTAAGACAAGACATATTGTCACACTATTCAGGCTGGCATACATACTGGGTTAAGCAACAGATAGAAAAAGAACACCTTCTCAGCGGAAGGACTATTGTAGAAACAGTTGATGACCTTATGTTCAAGCAGGAGCTTGATGAATGGCTCAAACTCTCAACTGAGGCCAACATAAATCCTGAATCAGATATCTCGAGAAAGCATAAGAAACTTATAAGCAATATCTTCAATCACCTCTGGATAACAGATTACTATGGGGAGGCAGAGGACAGCCTCATTTCAATTATTATCAAATCGGGAAAATTCAGATGGCACGAGTCAAGCATATTTGTCAGCGCGCTAACACTTAGTCTTTTCCGCACATGGCAGCCTGAGAAGATATTTCACCTGATAAATCTGTACGAAGCAGGAGAAGAACAGGTGATGGAAAGAGCGCTTACCGGACTTATCCTTAACCTTCATTATTACAACGACAGGATGTCGCTTTATCCTGATATAATTGAGAAAATAAGAAAATTAAGCCGTGATGTAAAATTCAGGGAACATTGCAGGCTCATAGTACTTCAGGCAATTAGATCGAGGGAGACAGAGAAGCTTAGCCGGAAGCTTAACGATGAAATACTTCCAAAGGTAGCCAGGCTTAAGCCCCGACTTGATGAAAAGCTCGATCTGGAGAATATACTTCCAAAGGATATGAGTGAAGGTAGAAATCCTGACTGGTCACAGATCTTCCCTGACTCAGATGATATCCTGAAGACCATGGAAGAACTTACAAATCTTCAGATGGAAGGGGCCGATGTTTATATGTCGGCTTTTGCGAACCTTAAACACTTCGACTTTTTCACCGATTTCCAAAACTGGTTTGTTCCCTTCCACCCCGAGAATGAAGCTGTTGATGTAATATTTGAGGATGAAGTTCTAGGCCCCGGGACAAACGATCTGGCTGAGGCCTTATATAAAACTCCGTTTATATGCAACTCCGACAAGTATTCTCTTCTTCTTAATCTGAAGCACTTGCCTGCAGCACAGAAAACAATGATGCTTAAGGTGTTCCGCATGGAGCTGGATGGCCTTGGTGAAATGAATTCGGAGGAGGATGGGACAGATCCTTACAGGAGCTTCAGGATGCGTACAACTCAATACCTGCAGGATCTCTACAGGTTCTTCAAGCTATCTCCTTATAAAAAGGAATTTGAGGATGTCTTTAACGGAAAACTTGACATTTACAATTCTGACTTTTTCAGATTATCAGGAAATACATCTGAAACTGAAGCTGCACTTGGTGATTACTTTTTCAGTAAAGACTACTACGATGATGCCCTTGATCTTTACCTCCGGCAGGTTGAATCCAACCCTGAGAATGCCCAGCTCTACGAAAAGATAGGTTATTGCTACCAGGAGGCTGAGTTCCTTGATGAGGCACTTCGCTACTACAGGATGGCTGAGCTGATCGACAGAAAGGTGTGGACAGTTAAGAAGATAGGTCTTTGCCTTAGGCGTCTGGGAAGGTTTGATGAGGCGCTGGAGTATTACCTTCAGGCGAGCGATATGGAGCCGGAGAATATTCATACGAACATTATGATAGCGCATTGCTATCTCGATCTCAGGGAGTATGAATCAGCGCTTAAATTCTATTTTAATGCAGAATACAGGGAGCCAGGCAATATAAAAATTCTGAGACCGATAGCCTGGTGCTATTTTGCCCTTGGAAGACTTGAGGATTCTGAGAAATATTATGAAAGACTTTCAGCCGAAAAGCTGACTCCGTACGATTTTATAAACAAGGGACATCTTGCACTTTGCAAGGGGGGAAAAAAAGAGGCAGCGGGCTATTATAAACAAAGTATCCTCAGCGGTAAAATATCGAGGGATGAATTTATGAGAGTGTTTTCCGAAGACAGGCCCCTGCTGATAGTAAATGGTGTAAGCGATGATGATCTTCCGATCTTACTTGACTACCTTTTCTATATTCTCCTTTGAATTTGCTGAATCATTTCTATAAAAAGGAGGATGCCCACCAACGGGTGGACCCGGGTGTCTTCTATCGCCAAAATCTGTGGAATCGTGGGGGTTTCTCCTGTTCTGGTGGATCATTTCATTGCGCCTCAGCTCCATCTCTTTAAGCCTGCTGAGCTGATCCTTTGTAAGCACCGGTTCGATCTCCTTCCAGAAATCCTTCATTGCAAGATCGAGTTTTTTCCGGAAATCAGACTGAACAGTACTGTTAATCTTCGCATATTTTGATAGAATCTCATCAATTTTCTCCTTCTGCTTATCATCAGGCTGAATAATCTTATAGAAGCCGTCCCTGAATCTCTGCTCTGAGAAGAAAACTCTCACCGGCTGAAGCCTGTGATATCTTAACTGTGCGGAGACAAGCATTCCAATAACGAATCCTATCGCGAGGGTTACAACTACTATTATAATCGGTTTCGCTTTCATTTTTTCAGGTTCAATTACCCGTTAACATACATACAATACTCTCATCATAACTATCGCTCAGGCCAAGGATGCTGTTCAGAGAGAATGATCCTTCTGCCAGGTATAGTGTAATAAGAAGAATAACTATTGCAGCAATACCGGTCAGTGCTATACGGAAGAACGCCGAATTCCATGATCTCAGGAACTCAACCTCACGGTTCACTGTAACTCCCGCGGAATACAAACGATCCATGACCTTCCCATGGAAATCATCCCCGAATGAGTAGGTGACGCCAGCCTCTTCAAGCTTTTTCCATGAATCCTTTGTATTATCCTTATCAGATAATGACTCTAAAATCATTTTTTTAACCTCTACGCGTTTCATAGCTTCTCAAGAATTTTCTTTATTTGCTCCTGCCCCCTGGAAAGTCTCGAAAGAACTGTCCCCATCGGCAGGTTAAGAATTTCAGCTGTCTCCTTAGTAGAGTAACCCTGTAACATTCTCATTGTTAAAATGATCCTGAACTTGGGCTCCATCTTCTGAAGTGCTTTTGATACTACCTCCTTTGCGTCCCGCTTTTCTTCAGCATTTGAATCAGCGATGTCAAATTCGTGCATCTCGTGATTCCCTGCCTGTGAAAAAGTTGAAAAGAACCTTTTTCTTCTTTTGATCTCATTCAGGGTAAGGTTGACTGCTATCCTCTGTATATATGTCGAAAGCTTTGCCTCCCCCCTGAAGCCTGACAGCGAATGGTATAAATTAATAAATACCTCCTGTCCTATATCCTCAGCAAAAACCGAATCTCCAAGCATCCCCTTTACAGTACGTGCAACCATCTTCTGGTATCGGTTCACTATCTCACCAAAGGCCGATTTATCGCCTTCAAGTGCTGCCTCTACAAGCTTTTGCTCCTCTTCATCCCTGTACCGTTCATCCAATATCTGCATAATAGACAGCTAAAGGTTCAAATATATTCCCCGATTGTTAACTTTTATTAACATTCAACTTTATTTCGATTCTAGATCAAGCTGAGATCAGCCATATATCAGTTGTTGCCTGTATCCATTACCTTATTGTCTTTCTGCATCTTAACATCCATGTCACTGGTATATTTTATGAGAAAAAGCTTATGATTTTCAAACCCTGATCCATCTGTTGATCTTGAAAAATCATATTCTGATTCCAGCAGAGCAGGATTATGTATCTCAGGATTACTGATAAATCTTTTCCCAAACTTTGCCAGACCACTCAAAAAGTAATATGTAATATCATATCCCTGCCATGCAAAGCTTGACTCTGAAGGCTCCGTAAGGAATTTGGCCCTGAAAGTCCTGATAAATTTTTTCACATCTTCCTTTCCGTAATCAATCCAGTAGGGTGAATAGAGTTCAATGCCAAGATCAAAATAGTACTTCGGCTCGAGGTTGTCTATATTCCTCATTGCAGGATATCCCACAATCTTTATAGGGTACTTTTTTGAAAGTGTATGGAGGTCCATAATTGTTTCACTCAGAACTGACGACTCCTCGGAAGCTATAAGTATAATATTTTCAGATTTTTCGTTCAGTGCGTGTTCAAGCCTGTTTATTGAGTCGTTGCCAATTGCTGACCTGTTGTAGAATATGAACTCCTTTAATTTTATGTCATCGTAAGATATCTTAGAACTCAACTCTTTGAATATCTTGTTTTTATACTCACCTATGCTCTTATCTACCCCTGCTGTATCTGAATGGATTAGTACAAAATTACCATCATAATACTCACCAACTCTCTTTGCAATATATTCCTGTGCAATATCAAGCGAAGGGAATGCCATAAAAAGATAGGGCCTGTTTGCCAGGGCATTATTGCTCTTAAGCGGGACAGGTGAAACAACGGGGATCTCTTTCGAACCCGCATAGTCTGCAATTAAAGCCAGATTGTGAGAATACACAGGGCCGATAATAAGATCCATATTATCAAGCTTACCTGAATTTATAAGTGCAACAGCCTGTGTTGTGTCCCAGGTCATGTCAAATACCGAGATGTTTATATCAAGTCCCTTTGCCCGCAGGGTGTCTGCTGCAATCAGAATTCCCTGGTAGAGTTCAAGGAAGGTCATGCTTTCGGGATATATCCATTGGTCAGGTCGCTGAATGATCCTTTTCACCGGCTTGCCTTTGACTATTTGGGAAGAGTCGGTCTCCGAACGCTTTGCATTCTCCTCAAAATAGAGAGGAAGAAGAAGGGCGATATTGTATTTACCGGTAAGTGAGCCGACCGAAGTAAATCCTGCTGGCTTCGCAATTTTCTCTCTGGCTTCCGCTATGGAAGCTATCAGGGTATCTTTCTTAACTTCCTCTTTTTTTGTCTCTTCAGCAACTTTTGCGACAGGTATCCTGAGGTAATCATCAACCCGCGGAAATATGACTCCCCTGTTCTCCTTTCTTAGCTCTTTTACTGTTATTCCGAACTTTTCAGCAATTGAGGTAATCGACTCACCCTTTGAAACTTTATAGTTTATATACTCTTTTTCAGATACTTCCAGATTTTGCGGTGTTGTTGTAAACTGTCGTCTTGGAATTGCAATTTCTGAACCCACTGACAATTTGTTAATATCAACGCCGGGGTTACTCTGAAGTATCTCATCCTCCGAAACGCCGTACTTCCTGGCTAATGAAAAGACAGTATCCCCGGTGCTAAGCTTGTGATAGATAAACTTTGTCTCATCTTTCTGTCTGTCAGCCATACTCTTCCTCACAACAGACTGTGGCTTTTCAACTGCCTGCAGTTTCTCATTTACTTTACTGTCATCCTGTGCGGGGCTTGTTTCCTTAACTAAGGTTACAACAGGAAGCCTGAGCGATTGTCCCTCTTTAATGCCTTTCGATGCTGATGGATTCTCTTTAACAAGTTCATCGACGTTAAGCCCGTATGCTTTAGAGATTGAGTATGCTGTTTCCCCCTTTTTGACATTATGTATGTAGTACGTCTTTCCCGAAATTACAACCTTATCCTTCGACTTCTCAACAACAACCTGCGAAGAAGCGATTCCCGGCAAAAGGGATATAATCAGAATAAATGAAATTAGTATTTTCAGTTTTCTTATCTGCATTGCTTTTGTTATAGTTTATTCAGGAAATTATTGCAGTTATTCTCTATCCTTTTCGTTATGTCTGAAATATCGCCCCGATTGAATTTTTCACCAGTTATATTCTCATAAAGCTCAATATATCTTTCTGATACCTCATTTACAAAACTTTCAGTCATTTCAGGGATCTTCTCCCCTGCCCTGCCCTGGAAATTATTTGACATCAGCCATTCCCTTACAAACTCTTTCGACAGTTGCCTCTGCGACTCGCCCTTGTCGAATCTTTCCTGGTATCCCTCTGCATAAAAATATCTCGATGAATCCGGAGTATTTATTTCATCAATAAGTAAAACCTTGCCGTCCCTGTTGCCGAACTCATATTTTGTATCTACCAGTATGAGACCGTGTGCGGCGGCAATCTCACTGCCTCTCATGAATACATCCATAGTATATTTTTCGATCAATCTGTATTCATCCTCTGCGATCAGTCCGGTTCTCATTATCTCTTCTGCCGATATATCCTCATCGTGCCTGCCCTGTTCGGCTTTTGTGGTAGGGGTAATAATAGGTTTCTCAAATCTCTGATGCTCCTTCATCCCATCGGGAAGTGGGATTCCACATATTTTTCTTGCTCCGGCTTTATATGTTCTCCATGAACTACCTGTAAGATAAGCTCTTACTATCATTTCTACAGGATAAGGCCTGCACATGTGCCCTATTGTAACATTGGGGTCTGGTGTTGCTATCTTCCAGTTCGGCACTAAATCGCTTGTTGCATCGAGAAATTTGGCAGCTATCTGGTTAAGAACCTGCCCCTTATATGGTATACCCTTTGGCAAAACAACATCGAAGGCAGAGATCCTGTCAGAAACGATCATTAGAAGATATTCGTCATCAATGTTATATACATCCCTGACTTTTCCCTTGTAGAGGTTTTTTTGTCCCTTGAATCTGAAATCCGTTTTTACGATACTGCTTGTCATATAAATTAATTTAGTATTTCCGTGAAGGTGCATCAGTTTCTGTTCTTCCTGTATTGTTCTTCTCTTTTATTAAGTTGCTTTCCTCCGTCTCATAAGCTCTTACTATCTGTTTTACAAGCTTATGCCTCACTATATCGCCCTCGTCAAACCTTATGACTGAGATCCCCTCTATATTACTCAGAATTCTGATCGCCTGGAGAAGCCCCGATTCGCTTTTACGTGGAAGGTCTATCTGTGTTGTGTCGCCCGTCATTATGAATTTCGAGCTGACTCCCATCCTTGTGAGGAACATCTTAAGCTGGCTTATTGTGGCATTCTGTGCCTCATCCAGGATCACAAAGGCATTTTCAAGAGTTCGGCCTCTCATAAATGCAAGAGGAGCTATCTGGACCGTTCCGTCCTCGATCCATGTTTCAAGCCTTTTGTATGGCACCATATCGTGCATTGCATCGTAAAGAGGCTGAAGATAAGGATCGAGCTTCTCTTTCATGTCGCCTGGAAGAAATCCCAGCCTCTCTCCTGCCTCTACAGCGGGACGCGTCAGAATGATTTTCTTTACCTCTCTCTCCTTTAGCGCCTTAACAGCAAGTGCTATCGATGTATATGTTTTACCTGTACCTGCAGGACCGTCGGCAATAATCAGGTCATTGCCGCGGTAATCCTGAACAAGCTGGAACTGATGAACTGTCCTTGCCCTTACCGGCTTACCGCTTGTACCGAATACAATAACCTGTTCAAAATCGCCCTTAGAGGCGCTCTTCATGTGCTCCGGATCGAAGAAGAATTTCTCAAGATCTTCTTCTTCAATGCGGTTGTATTTCCTGTAGTATTCTACAATTTCATTAAAACGCTCCGCAAAAAGGGCTATCTCCTCTTCCTCTCCAAGACATTTTAATTCATTCCCCCTTGACACTATCTTAATCTTAGGAAAAAAACCTCTGATTTTATCAAGCAAAAGATTATTTGTGCCGAAAAGAATTACAGGGTCTATATCTTCAAGAAAAATTATTATCTCTGTCATTAAGCTTCGGGGTAAATATTACCATTAGCACTAAATATCAATATCTTATTCACAGCATATACACGAATGAAAAATATTTCTTATGCAGAGTACAAAGTAAGTTTATTTTTCTTTAGAAGATTATCTTTGTTGTAAGATTTTCCCTATGCCTGTAATTACTTTGACCACTGAATGGAAACCGGATGATTTCTATTATGGAATCATGAAGGGAAAGCTATGTACACTATGTCCGGGAGCCACAATTATAGACAATGCCAACAGCCTCCCTGTTTTCAATATTTCACATGCCTCCTTCATCATAAGAAATACTTATTCATCATATCCCAAAGGAAGTATCCATATTATTTGCGTACACTCGGAAGGGGGCAAAGGGATGGACCATCTTTTAGTCAGGGCAAAGGACCACTATTTTATCGGGACTGATAACGGAATATTCAACCTGATACTCAACTCGGCACCCGACGAGGTTGTAAAGCTGTCAGACAATGAAAAGTGTGATGAAATGGACCTTTTTGCACATGCAGCTTCAGATCTTCTTGCCGGGAAGAGTCTTTCCGAAATTGGCGGGAAGGTCAGTGAGATAACTGAGAAAGTGCCGCTTAGGGCTACAATCGATAAGGATGTTATAATCGGTAGTATTATATTTATCGATTCCTATGGAAATGCCATCTCAAATATTACACATGAAGTTTTCTTCAGGGTTTTTGAGAATAAGAATTTTCAGATAATGGTACAGAGCAACAAAAACCATACTGACCACATTTGTAAAAGATACAGCGACGAACAGGTTGGTGAACTTCTAGCAAGGTTCAACTCACTCGATCTACTCGAGATTTCAATAAATGGGGCCAATGTCTCAGAACTTCTGAGCCTCTCGGTAGGCTCCGCAGTAAGGGTCGATATTCCCGACAGGAAGGCATCATCAAACAAGCTCTTTTAATAAATTAATTAATGACTGAAAAAGATCCAAGATTGGAAGAATTCCGGAAGCTGCTCGACATTATTGATGAACTAAGGGCAAAATGCCCGTGGGATATGAAACAGACAAACGACAGCCTGCGCAAGCTCACAATTGAAGAGACCTATGAGTTGGCCGGAGCAATAATTGAGGGTGATGATAAGGAGATCTGCAATGAGCTTGGCGATATCATGCTTCATATCGTTTTCTATTCAAAAATCGGAACTGAGAAAGGAACTTTCGGTATTGAGGATGTTCTTCGCGGCATAAATACTAAGCTTATATACCGGCACCCTCATGTATTCGGAGAAGTAACAGTCTCAGGCTCGACAGAAGTTGAGCAGAACTGGGAAAAGCTCAAGATGAATGAACGTAATACATACAAGCCGGTCCTGTCAGGTGTTCCCGGCTCCCTTCCTTCCCTTATAAAGGCAAACAGGATACAGGAGAAAGTAAGGGGTGTAGGCTTCGACTGGGAAGTGCGGGAACAGGTATGGGGCAAGGTAGAGGAGGAGATAGCTGAATTAAAGGAGGAGGTTCGAAGCGGGAATATGGAGCGGCTGGAATCAGAGCTTGGTGATGTACTTTTTTCACTGGTAAATGCGGCAAGATTATATGAAATCGATCCCGAAGCCGCACTTGAAAAGACAAACAGAAAGTTCATAAAGAGATTCAATTACCTTGAGAATGAAACTCTCGTGAAAGGAAGATCACTTCACGATATGTCTTTAGACGAGATGAATGTTATCTGGGAGGAGTCGAAGAAGAATGATTGAGATTTGACCTCTCCCGGAGAAAAAGAGTGAGGGTGAAGCAATTAAAAGTATAGGTTTTAAATCCCTCTCTACTGGGGGATGGATTTAGAGAGGTTAAAATAATATTTGAGCAAAGAATTAGCTAAACTCTATTCCCGATTTAAAAAAATATAGCTGAGGAGCTGGTAGATAACCTTTGCTGCCACGAAATCCGGCATCTTGTTAAGAGGATTGGGGCAGAGCTCCACAACATCAAATCCGACAATATTTCTTTTCTCTGCAACTTCACGCAGAAAATGCATAAGTTCATAGTAATCCGGACCTCC
>JBBIIS010000034.1:19410-22898 GCA_037446375.1 Bacteroidota bacterium
TCGCCGGATCAAATACATCGAGGTCAATGGTGACATACACATTTTCGCTAAGCGACTCCAGTGCCCTGGCATATAAGCTTTTATCGTAATAAAGTTTGTGGGCAGGATAAATTTTACTCCAGTCGGCGAAAGGCAATTCATCAACCGACATGCTTCTTATCCCTACCTGTACCACTGGGGCAACTTCACGCGCGCGGGATATTGCACAGGCATGGTTTAGCTTCGACCCTTCATATTCTGGCCTGAGGTCTGAATGTGCATCAAGCTGAAGTATCGAAAGATCCTTGATTTTCTCGCCAAAAGCCAGGAATGAACCAATGCTTACTGTATGGTTCCCTCCTATAACAACAGGAAATTTCTTTTCATCAAGAAGCTGTGCAACTTTTGACCTGACCGCCTCAACGAGTGCCTCAGGCGAACTTTTTCCGGTTATCGGATCAGTTGTAAATATTCCGTGGAGATGAGCCTCAGTACCCGTCTCGATATCGTAGAATTCCATATTGGGTGAGGCTTCGAGAATCGCATCCGGGCCCTTGTCGGCTCCCTTTATGTAGGTGCTTGTCTCGTCGTACGGAACAGGAATAATTACAACAGATGATCCATCATAGCTGTAATTTACCTCATAGCCTCCAAAGTGCATTCTGTTAAGGATAAAATTAAAGGTTTGGTTTATCTACTCAAGATATGTATAGCCATAGAGGCCTGACCTGTAATTTGACAGGAACTCCTTACCCTCCTCAAGCGTGATAATGCCTGTCTTTACGGATGATGTCACCCAAGTCTCAACTGTCCTCACCATCCTTTTGGAGTTATACTGAACATAATCAAGTACCTCGGCTACGCTCTCTCCGTCAATTATCTGGTCGATCTTGTAGCCGTGGCTGTCGACAGATACATGAACAGCATTTGTGTCGCCGAAAAGGTTATGAAGGTCTCCAAGGATCTCCTGGTATGCGCCAACCAGAAAAACCCCAAGATAATATGGCTCCTTGCCTTTCAGAGAATGGACAGGCAATTGATGCCTCGAATTAGTAGTTGAAATGAAATTATCGATCTTTCCATCTGAGTCGCATGTCATATCCTGGATGGTAGCTGTCCTTACCGGCTCCTCATTAAGCCTGTGAATAGGCATAATAGGAAATATCTGATCGATTGCCCAGGCATCAGGAAGTGACTGGAAAAGCGAGAAATTGCAGAAATACTTATCTGAAAGCATTCTTGATATCTGCCTTAGCTCGTCGGGAATGTGCTTTGTCTTTGTGGACATTATATGCACTTCCTTTGCTATTGACCAGAAGAGTCTCTCTATAATCGCCCTAGTCCGGAGATCAATAAGGCCGAAGCTGAATTTATCAAGTGCCTCTTCCCTTATCTGCTGGGCATCGTGCCAGGTTTCGAGCATCCTTGACTGGTTAACCTTATCCCAAAGTTGATAAAGGTCTTTTACAAGTTCATGGTCGGAATCTGACACTACCTCATCCTCTCCCCATGAGGAGAGAGTTGTGGTCTCGAGGACTTCAAAAATAAGAATTGAATGGTGTGCAGTAAGCGACCGGCCCGATTCTGTTATAATATTGGGATGCGGGACTTTAGCCTTGTTGCTGGCATCAACAAATGTACTAATCGAGTCATTTACATACTCCTGTATAGTATAGTTCATGCTGCTTTCGCTGTTTGAGGAGCCTGTTCCGTCATAATCGACTCCAAGGCCTCCGCCGATATCAACAAAATCAACTTCGAATCCGAGCTGTCTGAGCTGAATATAAAACTGTGAAGCCTCCCTGAGCGCGATCTTGATCCTGCGGATCTTGGTAACCTGGCTGCCAATATGAAAATGGATAAGCTTAAGGCAGTCACGCATCCTGTTCCTTTCCAGAAAATCAATGGCTTCCAGAAGCTCGCTGGATGTAAGACCAAATTTGCTGATATCGCCGCCCGACTCCTCCCATTTACCGCTGCCGACACTTGCGAGCTTAATTCGTATACCAAGATTCGGTTTTACCCTGAGCCTTTTTGCAATAGTTGCAATAAGCTTCAGCTCATTTAGCTTTTCTGCAACAAGGAAGATCCGTTTTCCCATTTTCTGGGCAAGCAGGGCAAGCTCGATATAGTCTTCGTCCTTATACCCGTTGCATATTATAAGAGAATCCTGGTCGGTATTAATAGCTATAACAGCATGGAGTTCAGGTTTGGATCCTGCTTCAAGGCCGATATTGAATTTCTTGCCGTGGCTCACTATCTCCTCGACAACAGGTCGCATCTGGTTAACCTTTATCGGGTAAATTATAAAGTTCTGAGCCTGGTAACCATACTCCTCTGAGGCAGATTTGAAGCATTTTGATATGCTGTAAATCCTGTCGTCAAGTATATCGGGGAACCTAACGAGGATCGGAACAGATACATCCGAAAGGACAAGCTCGTCAAGTAATTCTTTAAGATCGACTGAGGGTCCGTTTTTTTTTGGGAGTGACAGTAACATTTCCCTTTTCATTTATCGAAAAATAATCAACGCCCCAACCGTTGATGTTGTAAAGTTCAGATGAATCTTCAACACGCCATTTTCTCATGAGAGGTCAATTTGCTTATTTAGATTATTTGGCCTTTGGTGCACCTTTGCTCTTAGTGGCTGCTGATTTAGATTCAGTCTTTCCGGCTGCCTTGCCAGGCTTTTTGCCCTGAGGTTTCTTTGACTTATCAACGATCATTGGTTTTCCCTTTGGTGCTTTTACTTCCTTCTCAGTTTTTTCTCCCTCTTTCTTCTCACCTTCCGGTTCCTCTTTAATAAGAAGATTCAGCTTCTGAAGCGTATTGTACCAGAAGAGGATCTTCTTAATATCAGAAGTGTAAACGCGTTCCTTGTCATACTCAGGGAGGACTTCAGCAAAATAACTCTTAAGCTTCTCATTGTCAGATTTATGATCAGGAGTTGCTCCTCCGTTTTCCTTTTCGAAGATCTTGTCAAATACTTTTGACAGAGGGAGATCCTCAGTTTCAGTAAATACAGAGATGTCCTCAAGAGAGCTTACTTTTGCCGAGCCATATGCACTGCTTCTTCTGCCTGTCTCGAGATGTTCAACAATAATTGCATTTCTTCCCTGGGCAATAAATTTGAAAAGTCCGTGTTCGCCCGAAATTGCCAGATAATCTTTTAAGTTCATAAATATAATATTTGGTGCAAAGTTAATTCTTTAAACAATATTGCGCTCTTTCTTTATTCTTTCGTATGCCTCATTTACTTTTTTAAATTTCTCATCGGCTGTTTTCCTGAAATCTTCACCAAGATGACTCACTTTATCAGGGTGATATTTCATTGCCATTTTGCGATATGCTTTTTTAAGCTCATCATTGGTGGCTGCTGGCTCGACTTCAAGTATCTTGTATGCCGAATCGGTCTCTGGAATGAACATATTCCTTATTGAAAGGTAATCGGTGCTGGTTATTCCCAGGTAACCTGAGATTGTTTCAATAACAGATACCTCCTCAGGGAC
>JBBIIS010000035.1:0-2914 GCA_037446375.1 Bacteroidota bacterium
AAATCCATATAGTGAATCGGGAACAGAGGCCGTATCTCCGTTTTCATGAAGTGCCTGTATGATGTCCATGTTGAGGGCCTCAGGCACTGCCTGCAATGCGCATGCGCAGATCCCGCTCAGGAGAGGACATGAGAATGATGTCCCATTTGCCCTTGTGAATGAGGTTTCTGAGACCTGAACTGGTACGCTCACTCCCTGTGCCACATTATCAGGCTTGATCCTGCCATCAGCAGATGGTCCTGCAGATGAGAATGATGAAATTATATTATATCCGTCAACAGCTCCTGCCGATAATACACTATCTCCGTCAGTAGGGGCAATTATCCTGAGCCAGGCGTTTGTCCTTTCATTTCCGGCGCTTGTTACAACAAGGATTCCTTTTGAAGCTGCTGCCTCAGCCGCTTTCGTTACGAAGGTTGTATGGCCATCCATGTCAGAGAATTTATAGCTCATTGTTGTATCGTCAAAGGCATAATAGCCTAATGATGATGATATTATATCAGCCCCTAAACTGTCGGCAAACTCAGCGCCGGCAGCCCAGAAATCTTCCTCAACAGGAAATTCCGAAGATGTATCTTCGGTGCGCAGGAGACAGTAATCTGCACCTGGTGCACTGCCTTCAATTTCGTCCGGAGCAATTCCGGCCAGGACTGAGAGAACAGCTGTTCCATGATTATGATAGCTGTATACAAGTGAACCTCCGCTGACAAAATCGCGGGTGGCAACTATTCCTCCCCTGTTTCGAAGAGGAGCGAGCGACGAGATCAGATCAGCAAAATAGAATCCGCCGTCGAGAATAGCAATAAGTATTCCTTTCCCATCGTAGCCGGAACTATGCAGTGCCGTACCATTCAGCATCGCAACAGGATTATCGTACAATGGTGATAATGCCTGATCAGTGGAAAAGCTGAGCTTATCTGTTGATGATCCTTTAGCTAACGGGCGTTTTACAATTTTGACATCTTTTACAAACGGCAGATTGAGCAAAGGGCTTATATCTTCAATTCCTATTGTCATGAAAAGGCCTGTATTCAACCATTTTGATGTGTTGTTTAGAGTGAATCCAATAGACTCTATCTGTGACAGATACGAGCGGTTAACAGGAAGATCACTGTAATCCGGAAAGGCAATCCCCGCCTTGAGCCTGCGATGAATTGCCCGCTGACTAATCAGCTGTGAGGGCTGGAAATCATCGACTGTATATGAACCTTTGTCCTTGAAATAAATTCGGTAAAAATATTTATACGAGCCGACCTGGGACTTAAGTGATAATGCGCTTATGAAGATCAGTGCCGACAACAGTAAGAAGAATTTTTTACCCGATGATAATCCGGCTATTGCCATATATTTCCTGCTTTCTCCGGGTCCTCTATCTTCCCCTTGTTTTTCTCCAGAGCATCAAGATAATCGGTCTCCTCCTTGAAAAGTTCAGGATTAGTGATCTGACCGTTTACATAGTTGATGGTTTTCTTTACCGATCCGTCACTGTTATATCTTATCCATTTCCCGTCGCGTGAGTCGTTATTGTATTGCCCCGCAAACTCAGGTTTCCCGTTATCGTAGTAAAGAGTAAATTTCCCGTTCAGCTGACCATCGGCGTAATTTGCTTTAAGGCACACTTGCCCGTTTGGAAAATACTGGCACCATTCTCCCGATTTTAAATCATTAATGTAATTCAGCTTTTCGGATGGGGTCATGTCGGGATAATACTTGACAGATAACCCATTCTTCCTGTTATGAAAATAATCCTCTTCGCATAGCAGGTAATCGGCCTTTTTTGAAGAATAGAATTTCCATTTTCCCTCTTTTTTCTGATTCTCGTATCTCCCTCTTGATGCTGTGAAACCGTTCTGATAATAGAATGTAGCATCAGCCGATTTACCATCGGAGCCGTAAACAAGTACTGAGCTTAAGGAATCATTCTCATAATAGCGTTTAAATGTGCCTAAGGGAGAGTTGTCCTTGAAATATCCCTCATACATGATATGACCCTGGGGCGTTTTCCTGATCCAGTGACCCTGCTTTAATCCTTTAGCATCGGTCTGATTCAGAGCCTGATTATCCTGACCCGAAGCTAAAAGGGTTGCAACAGCAAATAAAATGACAAAAAAAAGTTTTGGGTTCATGAAATGATTTATCAGGTCATAAAATTAAAAAAAATCCCGCAGTTAAGTGCGGGATTTTAAGCTATAATATGAGTAAGTTATTTGACCTCCTCAAAATCTACGTCAGTAACCTCATCGCTGCCTGACTTCTTGTTGCCGCCTGCGGAAGGATCTGCTCCCGGCTGTGATGTTGTCTGTCCGGATGGCTGCGCATTCTTGTACATCTCCTCAGATGCACTTTGCCATATCGTATTCAGATCAGCCAGAGCCTTGTCGATGGAATCAGTATCCTGCGATTTGTGTGCTTCCTTGAGTTTTGCCAGTGCGTCCTCAATTCCACCCTTCTTATCTGCAGGCAGTTTGTCTCCGAATTCCTTAAGCTGTTTTTCTGTCTGGAATATCATGCTGTCGGCAGCATTTATCTTATCAATTTTCTCTCTTGCTTTCTTGTCCGATTCCTCATTAGCTTTAGCCTCATCCCTCATCCTTTTGATCTCATCATCGCTCAGTCCTGAAGAAGCTTCAATTCTTATTCTCTGTTCCTTGCCTGTACCGCGGTCTTTAGCGGATACATGCAGGATCCCGTTGGCGTCAATATCGAATGTAACCTCGATCTGGGGTACACCCCTGGGGGCAGGTGGAATTCCATCGAGATGGAATCTTCCTATTGTCTTATTCCCTTGCGCCATCGGCCTTTCACCCTGAAGGATATGTATTTCAACTGAAGGCTGATTGTCAGCTGCTGTTGTAAATACTTCTGTCTTCCTTGTCGGGATAGTTGTGTTTGATTCAATGAGCCTTGTCATCAC
>JBBIIS010000035.1:2924-21961 GCA_037446375.1 Bacteroidota bacterium
ATTGTCTCGATACCAAGTGAGAGCGGTGTAACATCCAGAAGAAGAACATCCTTAACCTCCCCGGTAAGAACTCCACCCTGTATTGCGGCACCTACAGCAACAACCTCATCGGGGTTTACGCCCTTTGACGGAACTTTACCGAAGAATTTTTCAACCAGCTGCTGGATTGCGGGGATGCGTGTTGAGCCTCCGACAAGCAGAACTTCATCTATATCTGAAGGCTGCATTCCGGCATCCTTAAGGGCCTGTTTGCAAGGATCAATAACAGACTGGATAAGTTTATCGCAGATCTTCTCAAACTGTGAGCGCGACAAAGTTTTGACCAGATGCTTTGGAATTCCGTCGACAGGCATTATGTAAGGAAGATTTATCTCAGTTGATGTTGAACTTGAGAGTTCTATTTTTGCCTTCTCTGCTGCCTCTTTCAGGCGCTGCATTGCCATAGGATCTTTCCTCAGGTCTATTCCTTCTTCTCTCTTAAATTCCTCTGCTAGCCAGTCTATGATAAGGTGGTCAAAATCATCGCCACCCAGGTGGGTATCGCCATTTGTTGATTTTACCTCAAAGACACCATCGCCAAGTTCAAGGACTGAAATATCGAAAGTTCCTCCTCCGAGATCAAATACTGCTATCTTGAGATCCTGTGCTTTTTTGTCAAGACCGTAAGCAAGAGAAGCTGCTGTAGGTTCGTTTATAATCCTTTTCACCTTAAGTCCGGCTATCTCACCAGCCTCTTTTGTAGCCTGTCTCTGCGAATCGCTGAAATATGCCGGAACAGTTATAACTGCCTCTGTAACTTCCTGTCCGAGATAGTCCTCGGCAGTTTTCTTCATCTTCTGAAGTATCATTGCCGATATCTCCTGTGGAGAAAATAGTCTTCCGTCTATATTTACCCTGGGGGTATTATTATCACCCTTTGTAACCTTATATGTAACCCGTTCGATCTCCTTGGTGACTTTGTCGAAAGTTTCACCCATGAATCTTTTTATCGAGTAAACGGTTTTCTTGGCATTTGTTATTGCCTGGCGTTTTGCCGGATCTCCGATCTTTCTTTCACCGTTTTCAACAAAAGCAACGATAGAAGGAGTGGTCCTTTTCCCTTCACTGTTAGGAATAACAACTGGTTCGTTACCCTCCATTACTGCAACGCACGAGTTTGTCGTTCCTAGGTCAATTCCTATAATCTTTCCCATATTCTGAAATGTTAAATAAAATTACTTTTTAATCGATTTAGAAGTTAACAATGATTATGCCAATGGGGGAAAAGCAGCTTTTCTGCCTGCTTTTGTGACAAAACGGCAGAAATAGCAGGCTTGTGACAAAAAGTATTTGATTGCTAACCTCTATCTCTGTTACAATTTGTAGCTTTGTCAACTGTAACCAAAACGAGGTGATTATGTCAGTTCATAAAACTGTTAAGAGAGTTACCACTCATGTGCTTTATGAAATGAAGCTTAAGGGAGAGAAGATAGCGATGCTCACAGCGTACGACTACTCTTTTGCCCGCATTGTCGACGAAGCTGAGATCGATGTTATACTTGTAGGGGATTCAGCCTCAAACGTGATGGCCGGATATGAAACAACTTTGCCAATTACTCTTGACAACATGATATATCATGCATCATCGGTTGTAAGGGGTGTAAAAAGAGCTCTTGTTGTCGTGGACCTCCCTTTCGGAACATACCAGGGAAACTCAAAGGAGGCACTTGCCTCATCAATAAGAATAATGAAGGAAACCGGAGCTCATGCTGTTAAGCTTGAAGGAGGGCAGCAGGTAGCAGAATCAGTCGAAAGGATCCTGTCTGCAGGCATTCCTGTTATGGGCCATCTGGGTCTGACACCTCAGGCTATTCACAAATTCGGAACTTATGTTGTCAGGGCAAGGGAAGAGGAGGAGGCCCGGCGTCTGATGGAGGATGCAAAACTTCTGCAGGAGATAGGCTGTTTTGCAATTGTTCTTGAAAAGATACCAGCCAGGCTTGCAGAAGAGGTTACATCCGGTATCAAAATTCCAACAATTGGCATAGGTGCAGGCCCCAAAACGGATGGCCAGGTACTTGTTCTTCACGATATGCTTGGTATTACCCAGGAGTTTTCTCCGAGATTCCTCAGAAGGTATCATAATCTCCATGCAGAAATAAAAGGAGCAGTCCAGTCGTATATCAACGATGTAAGGACCCTTGGCTTTCCTAATGATAAGGAGCAATATTAGACTATGATACCTGAAATAATTTACGAAGATAACCATATAATAGCTGTCAATAAGAAGCCTTCTGATCTTGCACAGGGCGATAGCTCAGGTGACGAGTCACTTGATAGTAAGGTAAAGACCTATCTGGCCGAAAAATACGATAAGCCCGGAGATGTATACCTTGGCGTTGTTCACAGGCTCGACAGACCGGTAGGCGGTGTCTTGCTTTACGCCAGAACCTCCAAGGCACTTACCCGGTTAAATGAAATATTCAGGACAAGGGAGGTCAAAAAGGTATACTGGGCAATAGTGAAAGAGCAACCACCTCAGGAGGAGGGAACCCTTACTAATTATATAAAGAAGAATGAGAAGCAGAATAAGTCCTATGTATATGACCGTGAGGTAAAGGGATCAAAAAGCGCCAGCCTCACCTATAAAATAATCGGTCGCTCTGACAGATATTATCTCCTTGAGATTGATCTTCATACAGGCAGGCATCATCAGATACGCGCTCAGCTTTCTTCAATAGGATGTCCTGTTAAAGGTGATCTGAAGTATGGTTATCCGCGTTCAAATGAGGATGGGGGGATCAGCCTCCTCTCAAGAAGGATCGAGTTTGTACATCCTGTTAAGAAGGAAAAGTTAATTCTTACGGCTCCTGTCCCGCGGGAAGATGCCTGGAAAGCCTTCAGGGAGATAGTATAAAAAAGAAATGAGCCGGATGGCTCCGGACTCATTTCGGGATTTGTCAATGAAAGCCTGATCGGAATTTATTTTTTGCCTGTCTTACTATCTTTTTTCACTCCCAGCTTAGTTTCAATTACTGAAGCTAACTCCTTTACCTGCTCTTCACTTCCGCCTTCAATGGTTACAACTATGCCATCCCTTGCAATTACATAGCTCGATTTCTCATTGTCCTTAGCATTTGGTTCATCGGAGTTTATCTCAAGATCAAATTTTTCAGGAGGGCCTTTGTGCCCACCCTTACCTGAACTGACAAAGTAATAGACTGTCTTGTTACCACTCTTCCCTTCGTTTTTGCTGTCAGAATTCACAGATACGTTGTACGAGGTCCCGGCAATCGCTTTACCGTCACTCATTACAATGACATTCTTTCCATCAGCTTTTGTATCAATACCTGCCGAATCTCGTGCAATTGCAGTTATCTCTTTACGTATCTTTCTGTCTCCTCTGTTATCGCCTGTAACTGTGTAAGAAACATTATTTGCATTATCGTGCCCGCCAATGTCAGAGTATTCCCTCTTGATATAGATCACATTACCGTCCTTTAATGTGATTGAATCCGGAGTCGGGCTGCCTGCAAAAGCCGTATCAATTAGTACCTTTGTTCCAGAGTTATCCGCTACAACAATTTTGATTTTTTGCTGTTCTTTCTTTTCCTGCGCTCCGGCAGAAAATGAAAGAAAGAAAGCTGCAAGCATGGCAGTAATAACAATTTTTCCCGTTTTTTTCATATTAGCTATTTGATTGGTTCACTGATACAAATATAGCCCGCTCATTATGGAATTTTCTTAAATTAGGGTTAAATGTAGTTAAGGAAAAGTTAAAACAGGTATGTGGAAAAGTTAAATGGTATAATTTTACAGGATGAACAGGAAGATTTTTATAAGTCTTATCATAATGATGGCGTTTTCAATTATCGGGATAACCGCGGTCCAGATAGTTTGGTTCCGTAATGCTATCAGGATAAGAAATGAAAACTTCGATAATGCAGTATATGTCAGTCTGAATAATGCCGCAAATGAAATTGAGACCCTGAGGAAGATGAACACTTTCAATAACTTCCTCTGGCGCGATCCGTCTCAGAATGCAGATACATCCTTTGATGTTTCAGGCTATGTTAATTTCGGGAGCTACACTTCCCAGGGTGGTGGAACAGTTAGTATCAAAATCAGCAATCAGCTAAGCACGGTTGATAAAAACGGGAAGCAGAAAGATGTAACAGTGACAAAAGACACATCCTTTGTTGATCATGGCGGTACAGGGGTGTCATACCCAGTCAGTTTTAACTCACAGGGTGTGACTGATCAGACTGTTAAATCTTCAGGTGAACGTTCAATCGTTCTTAAGCAAAAAGAGTTTCTCGACTGGGTTAAGAAAAGATCAAGTGAATTCCAAAATATAAGCGATCAGATGCTTTATGAGATCTATCAGTCAGAGAAGACCATGGATCTTAACAGTTCCGAGATAACAACTTCGCTTAATCATTTTCTTCCCTTTTATGGCATACGGACACCATTTGAGTTTGCAGTAATAAAGGATGGAGATATCTTTACCTCTTCAGGAAAATTATCAAAAGACGAGTTTCTTAAAAGCGATTATAAAGTAAGGCTTTTCCCTGATAACGTTATACAGAGAAACCTGATCCTTTCGGTCGTCTTCCCAAAGAGATCGAATTATGTGATGGGTTCTATGACCTGGATTCTCGGCGGCTCTCTTCTATTTTCGCTTTTTATATTTTCAACCTTCGCTCTCAGCCTTTATTCCATTATAAGGCAGAAGAAAATATCAGATATCAAATCTGATTTTATTAATAATATGACTCACGAGTTCAAGACTCCCATAGCAACGATCTCCCTTGCCGCCGATACTATTACAAATCAGAATGTAATTAAGGATGAGACAAGTGTAAGGCATTTCATCGGGATGATCAAAAAGGAGAACAGCCGTATGAACAAGCAGGTTGAGACCATCCTTCAGATTGCCTCTCTCGATAAGAAGGAAATCGATTTCCGTTACGAAAAGCTATTACTTCATTCAGTAGTTGAGAGGGCGATCGAGACAATTGAGATACAGGTTCAGCAAAGGCATGGAAAAATCAGAACATCCCTTTCTGCAGGAGAGGATTGTATTTCAGCCGACAGTGAGCATCTTACAAACCTTGTGCACAATCTTCTTGATAATGCAATTAAATATTCACCCGAATTCCCCGACATTACTGTTTCAACCGTCAACCGCGACGGAGGAGTTGTACTTGCGGTTGAGGACAAGGGGATTGGGATGACGAGAAGCGTCCAGGCCAAGATATTTGAGCGTTTCTACAGACAGGCATCAGGTGATATACACGATGTCAAAGGATTCGGCCTTGGACTGAATTATGTCAGGGCCATAGTGGATGCACATAAGGGAAATATAACTGTCAGCAGTGAACCCGGAAGAGGCAGCCGTTTTGAAATATTTTTACCCCTTAATTCAGAGAGCTGATCATGACAACAAAAACAGTAAGAATTTTTCTTGTTGAAGATGACCTGAGCTTCGGCTCCGTCCTTAAATCCTACCTTGAACTTAATGATTACCAGGTAGAATGGGTCGATGATGGAAAGTATGCTGTTGAGCATTTCAGAAAGGGTTCCTTTGATATCTGCATTCTTGATGTTATGCTTCCACATGTCGATGGATTCACAATTGCAAATGAGGTAAGGAAAATGAATCCGACAATACCTATTGTTTTCCTTACTGCCAAGAAGCTCAAGGATGATGTTCTTAAAGGATATGGTGCAGGCGGCGATGATTATGTGACGAAACCTTTTGATACCGATATACTGCTTGCCAAGATCAAGGCCATAATCCAGAGAAGGGATGTCAACGATGATACGAGGGATATTTATGAGATCGGGAAGTTTATATTCAATTCAAGGCTCCGGACACTCAGCCATAATAATAATGAGGTAAAACTTTCACCAAAGGAGGCACAGCTCCTCGAGATGCTCGCGATAAATCCCAATGCCCTTATAAGCAGGGAGATGGCGCTGAAAAAGATATGGGGTTCCGACGACTATTTTACTGCCAGAAGCATGGATGTTTATGTAACAAAGCTGAGAAGATACCTTGCAGAGGATCCCTCCCTGCTGATAAAGAACATTCACGGAGCCGGCTTCCAGCTTATAATCAAGGAATAGTCTTCAGATCATCCCTGGAAAACTGAAGAGGCAGGAGATCTCCTCCATTTTCAATTATCCTTACCCTGGAGCTTCCTCCAAGAATAATCTTAATGCCCTTTCCATACCTGAATTCCTCCTCAGCTATCACCTGCCTGCAGTTTCCGCAGGGCGAAACCGGCTCAGGTGTAAGACCCTTCGAAGTTCTGGCGGAGATTGCAATTGTAACTGGCCTTATACCCGGGTAGTTCGCTGAAGCAGTCGATAATGCATTCCTCTCGGCGCAAATACCAGATGGGAAGGCCGCATTTTCAACATTCGCTCCGATTACAATTACCCCATTTTCAAGCCTTATGGCGGCCCCTACCATAAATCCCGAATATGGCGCGTATGCTGCTTTTGATACCTCCCGGGCTGCTGAAAGAAGATCTATGTCGGGTTGCTCAAGTTCTGAAATGTTGCAATATTCCTTCCAGCTAACAGTTATATTTTTGAATTCCATATCATTCTGGTTATACCTAAATGGTTGTAAAGGTATAAAATCGATGCATTTTAAAAAAACCGTGCCAACGGTTGAAAAATAAATCAGATTGTGAATTACTGAGACAAAATACAGGTTATCGGTTTTTATACTTTTGACATTAAATAATTAAATATGCTGAAAGGGCGTTTTTTTCTGGTTTTTGTTGCCTGCACCATCCTCTATTCATGCCGTGCCTCAAGGCAGGCTATAACTCCTGTAACTCCCACGGGTTCGGCTGAAGATTACATTGAGGCTTATAAAGGCCTGGCAATAAGTGAAATGAAGAGAACAGGTATTCCTGCAAGCATTACTCTTGCACAGGGCATGATTGAATCGGGTATGGGGAAGGGAAGCCTGGCTGTTGAGGCCAATAATCATTTTGGAATAAAGTGCCACGATACATGGTATGGCCCCACTGTCAGACATGATGATGACAGGCGAAATGAATGCTTCAGGAAATATAAAAGCGCGGCAGAATCTTTCCGTGACCACTCTGATTTTTTGAAGAACACACCCAGGTATAGCTTTCTTTTCAACCTTTCATCAACTGATTTCAAAGCATGGGCGAGAGGACTAAGGAAAGCTGGATACGCCACTAATCCGGATTATGCGAACATGGTAATTGACAAGATCGAAAAGTATGGATTGTATAAATACGACAAGCCGGTTATGGCAGGGGGCGCTGATAATAATCAGAACCCCAATGTCCGTAATCTGAGAAGTCCGGATACCGTTGAAATGGTGCCGGCAGGTCCAAAGAGCGAGGGTGTAATTTCTTTCCGTACAATTCCTGAAAGAGTACAGGAAAATAACAGGATCCAGTTCATAATCGTTACTGAAAATGATAGCAGGGAAAAGTTAGAGAAGGAACTGAACCTGCTCAGATGGGAGCTTCCAAAGTATAATGAACTTGAAACTGATTTCATTCTAAAGCCGGGGCAGATCCTGTACCTGCAGCCAAAGCGCGACAAGGCGGAAGCAGGGAAGGAGATTCATCTTGCAAAAGAGGGTGAAAACATGTATATGATCTCCCAGATCTACGGTGTGAAAATAAAGAAACTTTATCTTATGAACAGGATGGAAGACGGGACTCAACCGGTTGCCGGACAAAAGATCTGGCTTAGAAACACTAAGCCTGTGGACTAGACAAAACGTTGAAACCGGAGATTTTGAATCCCCTCAGGAATTCTGATATACCCATTCTCCTTTTTCCTTCTGCCTGTATGCTGAGAATCTCGAGAAACCCTTTCCCGCAGGCAATCTTAAGAAAATTCTTATTGTCAGAAACCAGAGTACCTGGCTTAAGTGAATGAGGGTCATCCTCTGCCCGGCTTTCAAATATCTTGAAGGAGACACCATTTGTCTGGCTCGCAAAGAAAGACCTGGCACAGGGAGACGGAGAAAGCCCCCTGACAAGATTATTTATTTCAATGCTGCTCTTTTCCCATCGGACGAGACAATTCTCCGGATATATTTTTGGCGCCTGCTTCGGGGTCTCTCCAGGCTTGAGAAACTGACTCTGTGGTATGCTTACTATTGCATTATTCGACATATCTTCAATAGTTTTTATTACCAGCCTGGCTCCCAGTTTCATTAGCCTGTTATGAAGATCACCGGCATTTTCGCTGGGGAAGATCTGTACCTCTTCTCTCAAAAGCAAATTTCCGGTATCGATCTGATCGTTTATAAAAAAAGTTGTAACGCCTGTTGATTTTTCCCCGTTTATCAGTGCATGATTGATCGGTGCAGCCCCTCGGTAGTGAGGCAGGAGAGAGGCATGAAGGTTTATCGTACCCCTGGGTGGAAGCTTCCAGATCACTTCAGGCAGCATCCTGAAAGCCACAACAATAAAAAGGTCAGGCTTAATATCTGTCAGTGCTTCAATAAAAAGAGGGTCTTTCAGCTTCACTGGCTGAAGGACAGGTAAATAGCTCATCTCGGCAAATTCTTTAACCGGAGAACGTGATATTTTCCTGCCTCTTCCTGCAGGTTTGTCAGGAGCAGTTACAACGCCTACCACATTATAGCCATTCATAAGCAGTGATCCCAGAGTTGCCACAGCAAATTCAGGTGTCCCCATGAATACTATCCTGATATTCTTCACGATGCTTAATAAAGCGGTTGAAAATCAAATCTACAGATAAAGCAGGTATGCTGCTCAGTCTTTGACACCATGTTTATAACATGTCAGATTATGCCCCATCTTATTTGCTTTGGTCTCCAGATAGAACTCATTATGCGGATTTGGCTTGATTATCAGGGGTATGTTCTCGACAATTTTTATTCCATATCCCTCGAGTCCGGCTCTTTTGACAGGGTTGTTCGATATAAGCTTCACTTTCCCGAGGCCAAGCTCTCTCATGATACTTGCTCCTACGCCGTAATCCCTTTCATCCTCACTGAATCCAAGCTTGATATTTGCCTGGACGGTATCCATCCCCTCCTCCTGGAGCTTGTAAGATCTAATTTTGTTGAGCAATCCAATTCCTCTTCCCTCCTGGCTGAGGTAAATAACCACGCCTTTACCTTCTTTCTCTACCATTTCCATCGCCTTATCAAGCTGCTGGCCACAGTCGCATCTCAACGAGTGAAAAATATCACCGGTAAAGCATGAAGAATGAACCCTGACAAGCACTGGTTCCTCTCTTGTCCATTGTCCTTTGATAAGAGCCGCATGCTCGAGTCCGTTACTTATCTGCCTGAATGGAATAAATTCAAATTCGCCAAAGGAGGTTGGCAGCTTTACCTTTTCTCCTTTTTCTATAAGTGATTCACTCTTAAGCCTGTATGTAATGAGATCCTTTATTGCTACGATCTTGATGCCGAATTTTTCAGCGAGCTCGAAAAGTTCAGGCATCCTTGCCATTGAGCCATCCTCATTCATTATCTCAACAAGCGCTCCCCCCGGAGTTAGTCCGGCAAGCCTAGTAAGATCAACAACTGCCTCAGTATGGCCGGCACGTCTCAGTACACCTTTCGATTTAGCCTTGAGCGGGAAGATATGCCCCGGGCGACCCAGATCTGCGGGTTTTGTTTCGGGATTAACAAGAGCCTTTATTGTGAGTGCCCTGTCCTTTGCTGAAACCCCGGTGGAAGTTTCACTGCTCAGAAGATCTACCGAAACAGTGAACTGTGTCTCATGGATCGACGTATTTGTTCCAACCATCAGATCCAGTTCAAGCTCTTCGCATCTTTCTTCAGGAAGGGCAGCGCATATAAGCCCTCTGCCATACCTGGCCATGAAGTTTACTATTTCCGGAGTGATAAGATCAGCTGCAAAAATAAAGTCACCCTCATTCTCCCTGTCTTCATCGTCCACAACAATCAGAAGCTTTCCCTTCGATATATCTTCTATTGCCTCTTCAATACTATTTAAATTATATCCATTCATCATTGAAACCTTTTTGTCGGTGTCCAAACACTGCTTTTTATTCCTCCGATGTACCTTAGTAACCCGGCAAACAATGCTCCGTTCATAAAGTACAGGTGAGTAAAGAACCTGAGAGGAACAAGATTTATACCAACTCTTTTAAAGAATATATCAAGCGGGGGCAAAATTAGGAAAATTACCTGTAGTAAGAAAAACAGGAAATAGAAAATTGAATCTTTTATTAAAAGGATATTACTTATGGTAAGGACAAGCCAGAAGATCGGCGTCAGCCATCTGAGCACCTTGTGCGAAATAAAACTGAATGACCATTTGTTGAAAGGCTTAAAAACCAGGTTCCGGAAATGGCTCAGATTCTGAAAATTGCCTGCCGATATTCGAACCTTTCTTTTGAACTCATCCATCAGATTGTTTGGTACATCTTCATATACTATTGCCTCCGGATCGCTTATCGCCTTTTCACCACCTTTTATTACATTCATGCAGATCCTGAAGTCGTCGGCAAGGGTATCACCACGATTTGGCAGGTACGATCTCTTCCTCAGCGCGTAGAATCCGCCGAAAGGACCCATCATTGTTCCCCATAATTCTCCTTCAATATTTTTAAGCCTTGATTCGAAGCTGAGATAGGCAGTTTCAGGAAGTGAGATGCCATCATTACTCAAACCTGTATTTACCGGACGACTGTCAGTTAATCCTACCGATCCATCTGCAAAATTCCTTACAAGCTTTCCGATGGTATAACTGTCTGGAATTACGTTTGCATCAGTTATTATAAGTATTTCGCCTTTTGCTTTTTCAGACAGATTATTGATCAGCACTGGTTTCCCTGTTCTTTCAGAATATTTATAGATACTCAGATTATTATAGCTGATATTGAGTTCCTGCAGAATTTCATCAGTTGAATCATCGCAGGCGTCAGACGCAACAAGTACATCGATCAGTCCGGCCGGGTAATCGGACTCAAAAAGAGCTTTTATCTTATGTCTGATAACCTTTTCTTCATTATGAATGGCCATAAGTACCGAAACAGTTGGCTTAAGGTCGCTGTTTCCGGTTCTCTCCGCTGGCTTTTTCACCTTGTCAAGCATCAGGAGAAGTAAGGGATAAATCACATATGTATGTAATATGAGAAAGAAAGGGACCCAGAAAAATATCTTAAGAATCATCAGGTGAGCTGGCTGTAGAAATTCATCATTTTTTCCGCTGACGCGAAGATATTATAATTTTTCCTGACATTCTCCTTTGCTTTAAGGGCGGTCTCCTTTCTCAAATCCCTGTTATCAAGCAGATTTATTATGCTGCGGGCAAATTCATGAGCATCTTTGCCTATAAAAATATCTTCCCTGTCGTGGCATATCGTACCCTTCACTGCCCTGGGTGTGGCAACTATGCTTTTCCCCATGCGCATTCCCTCTATTATCTTTATCCGAAGACCGCTTCCGGTAAATAGCGGGACAATCATAATCTGTTTGTCGCTGATGAAGTCGGTGGATGATTCAACCTCACCGTGGAAAACAACAGCTTTGCAACTGCACATTTCTTTAACACGTGATGAAGGATTTCTTCCTGCGATGTGGAATGTGGCTTCCGGTCTGGATATTGAAACATAAGGCCAGACCTTCTCCAGGAACCATTTCAGCCCGTTGATATTTGGAAGCCAGTCGAGGGAACCGATAAAGAACAATTCATTATCTTTTCCTTCTTTGAATTCAGTCTCCGGAAGAGGAAAGCCGGCCGGGCAAACCACTGAACGACTATCAAGGCCTGATGTCCTGAACCAGTCCAGGTCCTCAGTCGTCAGTGCCGCCAGGCCATCGAAATCTTTAATAATATTGCTTTCAATCCTGGCCGTTCTGGAAGCAATGATCCTGAAGTAGCTTCTTTTCAGGAGACTCTTTTCCTCTGCGGCCAGTTGAGTCCAGATCTGGTTTTCAATGTTATGCGGGCGAAAAACGATCCTGGAATCAGTCAGTTGCCTTATGATTGGAACATATCTCGCCATTGACAGTCCCTCAATCTGAATAATATCATACCCGTTTTTGACGACAGCTGACAGAGCCTTTCTGAACTCTTCAGATTCAAATCTTTCGAGGGTATATGGCTTGTCTGAAAAAAGCAGGTTCTTAATAAATGGAAGAAGCTTTGTGCCCGTATCATGTATAACAAGCTTTATTTCAGGGTTTGCCGTGAATTCAGCTGGAATGTTCTTTTTCCGGACAAGGTGTTTATAGGTATTCAGGGCCAGTACCGTCACACTTGCTCCGGAAGAGGCAAGCCCCTGAATTGTTGTCAGTGTGGCAGCGGCCCCTCCGTCTTTCGGAGGCCAGGGTGATTTGTTACTCAGCAGGAGGATTTTCATACTTAATATTGAAAATCAGCCTGTATACAAGGTTCTTTATCCTTCTGAAGAACAGGATATATGTTTCGGTATTGAAGATCGCCGAATCAGTTGTCGCTTTATACGTAAGGAAGATTCCGACCGGCAAAAGGAGAATAATGGCTGCCCACATTCCAAGGACAATATTGAATACATCTTCCTTAACGAACTTTTCAGCTGTAATTGAGATTACATAATATACAACAAAAAACAGGATCGATATAACCGCCGGAGTCCCAAGTCCGCCTTTCCTGATAATAGCTCCGAGCGGAGCCCCTATAAGGAAGAAAATCAGACAGGCAAAAGCAAGAGTGAACTTCTTATGAAAATCGATCTGGTAATTCCTGACAACCTTAGTATCATTATGTATATATTCCTCTTTCTGTAGAAGATAATTAATGCCAAATTTTACACTCTCCACAGCCTTTGAAAGTACCTGGCTTTTTGCAAAATAGGGAAGTGAGTCTAGTAGTTTCCTGCTATCAAAGACAGGCTGTATTGTTTTTTCAGTTAAAGATTCAGCACTGCCGGCTTTCTTTTTCGGATTACCATTTACGTATAGTCTTGTCGTGTTAAAATCCCGGAAATAATTTTCCCTCCTGATTGTGTTGTATTCACCAATTGAGTCGATGAAAAACAGAAGCTGGGATATATTCTGAGTAGATGAATTAACCTTGAAGAGATCTTCCTTGGTTCGCTCCAGGTCAAATCCGCTTAAGGCAATAACAATTGTCTGTTCCCTGAAATGGTCCCTTCTGAAGGGGAATTTCTTATTGCTTGCTGTAACGTTCTTCTCATCAATATCATTATATGAATAACCATTGAACAGAGTAAGTATCATTCCTGATTCATCGGGAGTAACCTTCATATAGCCTGAATCGGCATAGGTCACTGATTTATTTCCGCTTTGGTCACGGTGATCATATATTAGAAGTTTCTCAAGCCTGTTTGAAAACGGATCTTTAGAGGCTATTTTCAAACTGAAGCCATCAACTTCATTATTGAATGTGCCGGCCTGGATGTTCAGTTCCGGACGCTTCTTCCGTATATCAAAAAGGAGGGTCCTGGCGTTTCTGTAAGCCACCGGCTGGATGTTATTGGAGAAGAAGAAAGAGATGCCACAGACAATTGCAACAAGGAATATAAGCGGCAGCATTATCCTGCGAAGAGGTATACCGGAAGATTTCAATGCTGTCAGCTCGCTGAATTCTCCCATATTTCCGAAGGTCATCAGGGATGCAAGGAGTACTGCAAGAGGGAGGGCGGTAGGGACAAATGTAAGGGAGAAGTGGAAAAGCAGTTCGGCAAGTATTTTAAGCTGTAATCCTTTGCCTGCAAGTTCATCTATATACATCCAGAGGAACTGGAGGATGAGTATTATAAGGACAATGAAGAATGTGAGGATCAGTGGTCCAATAAATGATTTTAAAACGAATTTATCAAGCTTCTTCAAGGCTCCGATCTTTAAAAGACAAACCTACTTGATTTTTACGAAAAATGGAATTAAACCTAAAATAATAGTTTAGGAAGGCCGCGTGTTGAATAATTCCAGTGATTAAGTTCCGAGGATCCGTTTTAGTTCAGTGATCTGAGTATCCCACAGGTAGATTGAATCCTCTTTTTCTTCAGGTTCTGCAAAATCCGTTATTATAAGCGATACATCGCCTGTAAGTTCATCGGTATTCAGCCTGAACTCGAAATAATTTGACTCTTCCTCATCCCGGTCGGGCCATTCGAACCTTACGAGCCTGTTTTCCTTAAGTGCGGCGAGCTTTGCTTTAGTCTCCGATTTCTGCCAGTAAAATGAAAAAAGGTCACCACTAACGGTAACATTGTCGGCAAACCATTCTTCAAGTCCCTCTGGCGTACTGAGTCTGGGGAAAACAACTTTGGGAGAGCTCTTTATAGGATATTCAAGTTCAAATTTAACTCTCATGGCTTTAAATAGAAAGACCTTTAATGGTGCCTACTATCCTGCAATTTAAAAAAAAATATCAAAACAAAAAATCATATTGATTATTTGAACCGGACTTATTATATTTGCACCCTCAAAACAAGGATGGCGAGATAGCTCAGTTGGTTAGAGCGCATGATTCATAATCATGAGGTCGGGAGATCATTCCTCCCTCTCGCTACAAAGAAAATCAGGCAGTTATGGCAATAAGACATAGCTGCTTTTTGTTTTGCATACAAAACAATTTATTTTAGGCAGGTCCAAAAAAAAAATCTAAATTGCTTTCTGGCTCCGTAACTGAAAAATGGTCGAATAGGAACGGCTGTGAATTTAGAGTTTTTGATTGAATCCCTTGCGGAACTGTAGCAAATTGAACAAGATGCGTAAAAGCGATAGGACAAAAGACGAACTTGTTGAAGATCTGGAGAAACTGCAGAATGATTATGAATCTTTAAAATCCTTATATAACAAGGACAGAATTGACCGGCAGCGTCTTGAAGAAACTCTGCTCCAAAGTGAAAGAACATACCGCCTGTTGTTTGAAAACAGTGGCGAGGCTATTCTGCTTACTAATCCGGACGGTTCAATATATTCAGCCAACCCCGAAGCATGCAGGATCTATGGCAGAAGTGAAGAGGAAATATGTAAGCTGGGACGAGGTGGTATGTCCGATTTAAATGATCCAAAGCTGGAATCTGCACTCAGTGAAAGATACAAATCGGGTAAATTCAAAGGGGTCCTCAATCAGGTAAGAAAGGATGGAACAGTATTTCCGGCAGAAATAATCAGCACTCTTTTTAATGATGCTTCCGGAAATATCAGAACAGCGATGATAGTCCGGGATATCTCCGAACAATTAAAGTTCGAGCGGACGCTTCAGAAAAGTGAAGCTGCATTCCGCAGTATTTTTGAAAACTCGGTAATGGGAATCTCTCAGGCTTATCCAGGGGGGGGGCTGATCAGGATAAACCAGGCTTATGCAGAAATGTACGGTTACCACGACATTACGACAATGTTAAAGGAGATTAAAGGTTCGCCCATTAAACTCTATGCAAATCCATCCGACAGGGATAAAGTAATGGGCATCCTTGATAAAAAAGGGTCCATGCCACCAACTGAATTTGAGCTGATACGAAGTAGCGGAGAGCATTTCTGGGCGCTTGTGGCAGCAAAGCATGTAAAAGATGATAATGGGAAATTACTCTATATACAGGCTGAACACATTGATATAACAGTACTGAAAGAAACGGAAATCAAGCTTAAAGAATCCCAGAAAAAGTACCGGAATCTTTCGCGCCGATTTGAGGATATTCTTGAGAAAGAACGTTCTTCAATTGCTATGAACCTTCATGACGACCTTGGACAGAAACTTACTGCCCTCGACCTCGACCTGGCATGGGTCAGAGGTAGGATAGGAGTTCAGTCGCCAATGGTTAAGAAGAAGCTGACTGAAATGAGTCTGATGATTAATGATATTGTGGATAGTATTAAAAAAATATCTTCCCTTCTAAGGCCGTCAATATTATTTGATCTGGGACTTTTTCCTGCTATCAGTTCTTTGCTGATTAATTTCGAGAAAACATCAGGTATACAGTGTCAGTTTAGTTCCGGAGCTAAAGAAATAAATGTTGATGATCGGATTTCATTAATCATTTACCGGGTGCTGCAGGAGGCACTGACAAATATTGCCCGCCATTCGGGAGCAACGATCGCCGGTCTGAGTATTTCAATGTCACAAAACAAAATAGAAATGCTGATAACCGATAACGGGAGAGGGATAGACAATAATAAGATAAATTCAATCACCTCTTTTGGTATCACGGGGATAAAGAAAAGAGTCAAAGCTGCCAATGGCAGCGTGCAGATCAAAGGGAAACCAGATTTAGGTACTATGATAAAGGTCTCAATACCGCTAAATCAACCGGATAATGATTAGAGTTTTAATTACAGACGACCATCCTGTTGTAAGAAGAGGAATAAGGCAGATTCTGGAAGATGACGAAAGGATCATCCTTATTCATGAGGCATCAGACGGGAAGGAACTTCTTGATAAATTGGGCAAGCATGATTATGATGTTGTTTTGCTCGATATTTCGCTCCCAGGGCGAAGCGGGATCGAGCTGATCAGCCAGGTAAAAAAAATCCGGCAGAAAACAGCTGTTCTGATACTAAGCATTCATTCTGAAGAGCTGTATGCCATTCAGGCGCTGAAGTACGGAGCTTCAGGGTACCTGACAAAATCCAGCGCACCGGAGGAGCTGTTGTCGGCAGTTTATAAGGCCTCCAGGGGAGAGAAATATATCTCAGCCTCATTGGCAGAAAGATTGGCGGAGAACCTGCTTTCTGATTCAGATAAACCGCCTCATCTTCAGCTTTCAATAAGGGAACTGGAAGTTCTTCAACTTCTTTCCGAAGGGAAAAAGGTTGGACAGATTGCTGAGGAACTTTCTCTCAGCCCAAAAACAATCAGCACCTACCGGGAACGGCTTCTGACAAAACTTCGTCTCAAAAATACCTCTGATCTTATCCGGTACGCAATTATGGAGGGGCTGAAAGGATCCAGATAATTCATGGTGTTACCATTATCAGAAATGACAGGGGTAAATACTTGAGAAAGTCATACTGACTTTTCGCTATACTGCCAGACATTTATGTATTCGTGCCTTTTGTAGTCAAAACACCTACGCTTAATTCAGTATATTACCTATAAGATGATCTTTTACAATAGATTAACTTAGTACAACCAGTCCCGATATGTTAATCTTTTAACAATCGACTGGATCGGAACATATTAAGTTGAAGACTTAATATCTTTCGTCTGATTGAGTGACGTGTATGCATTATTCAGATTCAAAAAGCAGTTCATTATGACTGACTTTAAAATTTCAGGAGAATTGAAGAAAACAATACCATTATGGCTGGTCTATATATTTGTTTTCTTTACTGTTGGAATAATATTTATCGGTTATAGCTATTATCAATTCCAGAAGGCCAGGATTTTAAGGGAGCAGGAGAATAGTCTGAAAGCTATTGCTTCATTGAAAATAGATCAGATTATAAGATGGAAGAGTGAGCGTTTAGGAGATGCGGGTGTAATTTTTGAGAACATTCCGCTTCTCAGGTCGGTTAAAAAGTATTTTGCAGATGCTAATAATCCGGAGGCTTCAAATGACCTTAAAATATGGATGAATGCTCTTTATAGGAATTATGATTACAGCGGAGTCCTATTGGTAGATACTGCATTGAGGGTGAGAATGACTGTTTCTCAATCAGATTCATTAGTTGGAGGGGCAATTCAGGAAGATTTGGAGTCTGTCCTAAAAAGTCACCAGATAGTTATGACAGATCTTCACAGATCGGCTGGTTATAAAATGGTTCATCTGGATATTTTAATACCTCTTCTAGATCCTGATAATGTTTTGAATCTGAAAGGGGTGGCCATTCTTCGTGTGGATCCGAAAAAAATCCTCTTCCCACTTATTCAATCATGGCCTACCACCAGTAAAAGTTCTGAGACACTCGTTCTAAGGCGCGAAAAGGATAGTGTTCTCTATCTGAATGATTTGAGGCAGAGGAGAAATACCTCATTAAGTTTGCGATTAGCATTATCTGATACAAGTTTATTAGCATCAAAGGTGGTCCAGGGCCAGAGAGGTGCAGTGGAAGGCACCGATTATTTAAATCACCAGGTTATAGGTTATCTTGCAGATATACCTGGATCATCCTGGTTTATTGTAGCAAAAACTGATAAATCTGAACTCCTTGTTCCCACGCGAAGAGCCCTTAAGATTTCAATAGGTTTTAGTATCCTGTTAATCCTGACAAATGCCTCTGTGTTCAGCTTCTGGATATGGCAGCAACGTGCTAAATTCTACCTCCTTAAGCTTAAAGATACAGAAGCGATTCAGGAATCTGAGGAGAAATTTAATATAGCCTTCCAGATGAGCCCGGTCACAGTTACAATTTCCAGACTGGCTGATAATAAATTTATAGATATAAACAATACTTTTCTGCAGGATATGGGCTATACGCGTGAAGAGGTCATCGGGCGGACAGCAAATGAACTGGGTATTTGGGATAATGAGCCTGATCGGTTATGGGTAATAAATGAAATAAAGGAGAAAAGCAGAATATTTGGTAAAGTAATCGGTTACAGAACGAAATCAGGGAAACTTCTTCATGGAATCACTTCAATGTCGGTGGTTCATGTAAATGGGGTGCAATGCAATATATCCACAGTCATCAATATAACAGAAAGCTATGAAGCTGAAAGGAAACTTAAAGAGAGTGAAGAATTATATGGAAAGTTGTTCCATAATATGCTGAATGGCTTTGCCTATTGCAGAATGATCTACACAGATGGACTTCCTTCCGACTTTGTCTACCTCAACGTAAATAAATCATTTGAAATACAGACAGGACTGAATAATGTGGCCGGGAAAAGAGTATCCGAGGTAATTCCGGGGTTTATAAAATCGGATTCTGATCTTTTGGAAAGATATGCAAGAGTAGCTAAAACTGGGAATCCTGAGGTTTTTGAAATATATATGGAATCAATGGATATGTGGTTCTCGATTTCTGTCTATAGCCCTCAGAAAGAGTATTTTGTTGCTGTATTTGATGTTATCTCCAGCCGGAAGAAAATCCAAAAAACCCTGAAGGAAAGCGAAGAGCGGTTCCGCACAATGTACGAAAATGTTAC
>JBBIIS010000036.1:0-21836 GCA_037446375.1 Bacteroidota bacterium
TAGTCACATAATGGAACTTAAGTCCCTTTATATAAATCTCGCTTATATCCTCAACGTCTTTCCTGTTCTCTTCGGACAAAATTATCTCTTTAATGCTGGCTCTTTTTGCAGCAAGGATTTTCTCCTTTATACCTCCCACAGGCAACACTTTACCTCTAAGGGTAATTTCGCCTGTCATCGCCACATACTTCCTTACTTTTCTCTGGCTGAATGCCGATGCAATGGAGGCGGCCATTGTAATACCGGCTGATGGCCCATCCTTAGGGATAGCCCCTTCAGGCACATGAATGTGAATATTCCATTTTTCCGAGAAATTATCCGGCAGTTCCAGAAGTTCCGCGTTCGCCTTCAGGTACTCGAGGGCAATAAATGCTGACTCCTTCATAACATCCCCAAGATTTCCCGTCAGAGTCAGTTTACCAGTTCCCCTGCTAAGGCTTGTCTCGATAAAGAGGATCTCACCCCCTGCTGCGGTCCATGCAAGTCCGGTTACAACTCCGGCCTGCTCATTCCCTGCATAAAGGTCTCTCGTGTATTTTGCCGGACCAAGTATTGTTGTAAGCAGCTTTTCATCAGGTTCATTTTTATATTTTGAGCCGGATGCTATATCCTTTGCCCTCACCCTCACAATCTTTGCGAGGCGCTTGTCGAGTTCCCTTACTCCGGACTCACGGGTATATTTATCGATAATGAATTCAAGCTGTTTGACGCCAAGTACAAGCTGATTGGGCTTTACACCATGGTTTTCAAGCTGACGAGGAAGAAGATGTCTCCTGGCTATTTCGATCTTTTCCTCAAGCAGATAGCCGGTCAGTTCAATAAGTTCCATCCTGTCGCGAAGTGCCGGGCTTATTGTTGAAAGTGTATTTGCAGTCGCAAGAAACATTATCTTCGAAAGGTCATATTCCATTTCTATGAAATTGTCGAAAAAGGTGCTGTTCTGCTCCGGATCAAGTACTTCAAGAAGTGCTGATGAAGGATCACCCCTGAAATCCTGACCCACCTTGTCTATTTCATCGAGAATAAAAACCGGATTGGAGGAGCCGGCGCGTTTTATATTCTGAACAATTCGTCCGGGCATAGCACCGATATATGTTTTTCTGTGGCCCCTTATCTCCGCCTCATCATGAACACCTCCAAGTGACATTCTGACATACTTTCTGCCAATTGCCCTGGCTACCGACTTTCCAAGTGAAGTTTTTCCGACTCCCGGAGGTCCGTAAAGGCAAAGGATCGGCGATTTCAGATCACCTTTGAGTTTCAGTACGGCCAGGTGTTCAAGAATTCTCTCCTTAACCTCCTCAAGACCGAAATGGTCCTCATCAAGTACCTGTTTTGCGTTTTTAAGGTCGAGATTGTCTTTTGTATATTCTCCCCAAGGCAGGTCGAGCAAGGTCTGGATATAGTTTACCTGAACAGAGTACTCTGCAGCTGCGGGGTTAAGTCGCTGAAGCTTATCGAGCTCCTTTTCAAATATTTTCTTTACTTCGGGTATCCATTTCTTCAGCTCACCTTTTTTCCTGTACTCCTCTATCTCCTTCTCGAGCGGGTTTCCGCCAAGCTCGTTCTGAATGGTTTTCATCTGCTGGTGAAGGAGGAACTCCCTTTGTTGTTGCTCCAGGTCGCTTTTTACCTTCAGCTGCAATTCACTCTTGAGTTCAAGTATCTGGATCTCCTGTACAAGATATTCAAGAAGCATGTATCCTCTGTCGCGCACACTGCTCACCTCAAGTAGTCTCTGTTTATCCTGGACTTTAATATCGGTATTTGAACAGATGAAATTTATGAGGTAGGAGCTGTTTTCGATATTTTTGATTGCAAACGAAGCCTCCGGACTTATATTTGGATTCAATTTTATTATCTTGAGTGACAGGTCTTTAAGCGAACCAACAATAGTTTCAAAGTCCTTGTTCTCATTTTCGGGCTTTATCTCCGGGACAGGTGTCACCTTAGCAAGCAGGTATGGCTCGTCTGATACGAGATCGTTAAGGATCATTCTTTTTCTTCCCTGGATAATAGCTGTTGTTGACCCGTCGGGCATCTCAAGAAGCTTGACTATCTGTCCGATTGTTCCTATTCCGTGCAGATCTGTAAAGCCAGGATTTTCAATTTCAGGATCTTTCTGAGCCACTGTCCCCACAATTTTATCGGTCCGGTAGACATCCTTAATAAGCTGGATTGACTTTGGCCTGGCAATTGAGATAGGGAGTACAACACCCGGGAAAAGAACCGTATTCCGGAGTGACAGAACAGGTATTACCTCCGGTATCTCCATTTCATCAAATTCTCCGTCGTCTCCATCTGAAATTATAGGAATGATCTCTCCGTCTCCATCCATTATTTCGGGTAAGAGGAAACCTGTTGCCGGTCGCCTGAATTTTTTCTCCATCCTGCAGTATAGAAAGTTAAAATTACATATTATTTTAAAATCTCATCAAAAAGCTGGTTGTGGCTGAATTGCAATAGTTGTGCCAAAACACCATTAATATAAAAAATTGTAGGGCCGTAGCATGCTACGGCCCTACAACCCAACAAAATTATAATATCAGAATAGTTATTTCTTCTTGCCGATATGGTCTTTGTATCTGGTATTGAATTTATCAACACGTCCTGCAGTATCAACGAGCTTCATCTTACCAGTGTAAAAAGGATGTGAGGTATTGGATATCTCGAGTTTTATAAGAGGATATTCATTACCGTCTTCCCATTTGATATTCTCTTTAGACGGAGCAGTGGTCTTGCTCAGGAATGATATGCCGTTTGACATATCCTGAAACACTACCAGTCTGTAATTATTCGGATGTATTCCCTTTTTCATTGCCTGTTCTTTATATAATCAAATCTCAAAAATATCCCCAAATCAGGGTTTGCAAAATTAATCAACATTTTTGAAATAACAAATTGGTTAACAAAATTATTGATGATGACCGGGGGTCGTCATCTGCTGCGAAGTTTTGCAGACATCTCCTCCCTGTATTTCAGAAATGGAAGATCTTTATTGATCATATACCTGTAAGTATAATGCGTTTTAGCCTTTTTAGCACCAAGGGCTTCATAGATCGCGATCATTCTCGGATTGAAATCTCCGACCCATGATAGTTCAAGTTCCTTGTACCAGCGCTTTCTCTTGAAAACCTCGTAAAGGTGGATAAATATTGAAGATTCAATCCCTGAATTCTGATGAGATGGATGTACTCCACCGACAATGGCACGCATCCTGGTCATTTCGTGTGTCGATCTGAAGTAGAAGAATCTCAGCACATTAAGAGGGGTCAGCTTCCCGTTGAAATGCCTGAGTATCTGATTAAGGTCGGGATACAGAATGAAAAACGCGACCGGCTTATCATTATAGTAAGCGAACCATACCAGCTCTTCGTCGAGAAATGATTTCATCTTCCTCACAGTTGCCTCCAGAATTACCGGATCAAGAGGTGTAAAGTCCTCCTTGAACTGAGACCATGTTGCATTGTACACTTCAACAAGGTCGCTGACATATTTTTTACTGTTTCTGAACTCAAAATGATGAAAAGTATATCCCGGTCTCTTCATCAGCCATTCTGCTATCTTTACAAGCCTTTCAGGAAACATCACGATCTTCTTATCCTCTGACCTCAGATTCCTGTGATAGGAATACTGTTCAAAGTATTTAATGAATCCATATTCTTCATAGAAACCCCTGTAATATCTCTGATTATACGGCATCCCGAATCCCTGCTGCATGAATCCGTCAACAAGGAGCCCCCAGTTCATATCATTCTCTCCAAAATTTATTGGCCCGTCCATTGCCTGTATATCCCTTGATGAGAGCCACTCCCTGGCAGTGTCAAATAGTTTGAATGCAGCCTCCCTGCTATCTATAACCTCAAAATATCCAATACCTCCGGTGGGTTGCCTGTTTGCATTGCTTCTGACCTGGTCTATAAAAGCGGCAACCCTCCCGATCGTCCTCCCGTTATCATCCCTGAGAATCCACCTGATGGCCTCACCATGACGAAATGATGGGTTAAGGCCAATGTCGAAGACTGATTCAATTTCAGAATCGAGCGGACATATCCAGTCCGGGTCATTCTTATAAAGGATCTTGGGAAAACGTAGGAACTCCCGCCTGCCGGATCTTCCTTTTACTTCAATTACTTGCATATTCAAGCTGTGCAGTTTAACTGATCCATAAGCTTCCTCAATCGATCGCAGACCATTCTGTAAATTTAACCAGACAAAAATATAAATATTTAACAGACCTTGCCATAAACTTGGTTAATGTATATCTATTATCCTGTGGTCGATAAGGACAAAGAGTAAAATAATAAGGGCTGAATAGATGGTATATATTTTAAGCGGGATATACTCTGATGGCTTTATCTTCATTTTTATCCATACATATCCCATAAGAAACAGTTTTTCAATTATATAAACAATAAGAGTGGCTAGCGCTACACCTACGGTTCCATAATCCCTGATCAGATACAGGCTGAGCGGAATATTAATTGAAAGTTCAAGAATTGCAGCGAAGAGCGTTATACGCGTCCGTTTCCGTCCAATCACAATTGTCTGCGGAAAAACGAGTCGTGGTATAATTAGAAGCAGGTAGACAAGAAAAATATCTGCACTTCTTACGTACTCAGGGTTAAAAACCCTTGGGAATAGCCACCTTGCGAAAATCATCATAACCATCGAGGAGGGAAAAAGAAGATGCATCAGTTTCCCTGACTTTGCCTTGATCCTGGCAAGAGATTCCTTCATTCTGACCCTGGTCGAAAACTCGGGGAGCATTGCGTTGCTCAGCCCGTTTGCAAGCATAAGAACCAGCGGGAACTCCTTTGCCCCGTAACGGAAATGAGCAAATGTCTCGGGGTTATTATAGAATGTTGAAATTATTAATCCATCAGTATACTGGGCCGAACCGCTTATAAGCGATGTAAGGATAAGTGGAATCCCAAGGTATAGATGCTCCTTCATGAATTCAACTGAGACCTTCATCTCGGTATATCTTCTAAGCAGGATAATAAGCCATACCCATCTGACAGCGGTCACAACGAGGAGTCCGTAAAATGACCAGATTATCCCCCTCCCCAAAATAATCGGAAGGATAACAAGAATGAGCTGAGCTGTAAATGTATATATGCCATACTGAAGTATCCTGTACGACCTGTTGTTAAGGAGATAGATATATTCTATAAGGCAGACCGGATTACTAAGCAGAATATAAAGGAGCAATAGGTTAATGAATGGGACATCTCCTGAAAAATTAAATATCGTAATATGTCCCTTTATAGAGTGCCCGATCACAAAAATAAGGACACTGAAAAAGGTCAGGAGCAAAAATGCATTGAATATCTCTGGCGATTTCCCCTTCTCCCCCACACCGATTATCCGGTATGTCCGGTTCCTGTGGTAAAGCGGAAGCAGAGACTGAATTATGCCGGTTACCCAGAAGAAACTTACCAGGCTGGAGATAAACAGGAACATCTCCCAGTTTCCTATATCAATTTTTTTGAGATGACTTTTTACGAATACTATACTGATTATCAGGAAGACACCAAATCTAAGCAGCTGAAAAAGCTGTAACCCGGAAATGTTATCTATAAATTTTATTTTTTTCAATCCGGTTCCCTGAATCTGATATTTAACCCTGACAACCGACTAATTCGGGAGAAAATTACATCAGGTTGGTTCAATTTTTTGTGAACCGTGCAAATATAGTAATTGCCTTAATTATCAGAAAATAAAATTAAAATTTTGCATAATGAAATTTTTGGACTTAATTTGCAACCCGTAAAACGGTGGTTGTAGCTCAGTTGGTTAGAGCGCCAGATTGTGGCTCTGGAGGTCGCCGGTTCGAACCCGGTCTTCCACCCTTCAAAAAAGTCCGTCCCGCAAGGGGCGGATTTATTTTTTTATAGGCTTTGGAAGCTCGCTTACAAAAGCTTATAGAAAGAGAATTCAAAAAGATATACCTGGCACAGCCAGACAATCATCTGTTTTAAAAAATAAAAGAGGGTGCCTTTGGGGGACACCTTCCTTTATTAAAGTGATGAATTTTTCTAGAGACTCTTCTCCATCTCTTTCCTCCACCTGTCGTACTTAAGGTAGGCGATAAATGAGATCATCGCGAGAAGGATCACAGCTATGTATACAAAAGCCGGAACCGGAACCGGATCACCTGAAGCATACGAATGAAGTCCCGACAGGTAATAGTTCACTCCGAAATATGTCATCAGCACTGATGAAAGGGCAAAAAGTGAAAGAAGATTGAAAGAAAGTATATCCTTAAGACCCGGTATCATCTTTGAATGAATAACAATACTGTAAATTACAATGGTTATTAGCGACCATGTCTCCTTTGGATCCCATCCCCAGTATCTTCCCCACGATTCATTAGCCCAGATGGCTCCAAGGAATGTCCCTATAGTAAGAAAGTATAACCCGAGAGTCAGCGTCCGGTAATTTATTATAGTTAGCTCGTCGATTGTTGAAGCGATTCTCGCGATATTATTCTTGTTTGAGAAAATCATAAGTACCAGATTTATAAGCCCGAGGATTGCTCCCAGTCCGAGAAATCCGTAACTGCCTGTGATGACTGATACATGGATTGTAAGAAGATAAGACTTCAGAACCGGAACAAGGTTTGTTATTTCCGGATCCATAAAACTCAAATGGGCAACCATGAGAGTCATTGAACCCAGCACTGCCGTGGCAGAAAGTGCAAATGGCGACTGCCTGCTGAAGATAAACCCGGCCAGAAGCGTAACCCAAGAAATGAAAATCATTGATTCGTAACCATTGCTCATTGGTGAATGGCCCGCGATATACCATCTCAGACCCAGTCCAAGTGTATGGAAAAGGAATCCTGCAAAAAGCAGCCAGCTCAGTCCCTTCACAAAGAGCGAATTGTTCTTGGCGCCTCTGATAACCATTGTTATGAGGCCAATGAGCATTATTATCCCGACAGTTGCATAGAAAGGGAAAAGCCGTTCAAATATCCTGGCCTTGTAATAAAATATTTCAACATTTGTCCTTGCAGCTGAAGGAAGTGCGTAGCCTGAAAACCTTGTCTGGTACTCACTCACCGACCTTGCAATCTTCTGCGCATCTTTAACATTATCATTTCTCAGCGACTCGGAGAACATTGGTATTACATTTTTCAGATAAGCGGAATCTTCCTTACTTATGGCGGTCTTGAGTGCCTCCTCAGGCTGACCCCAGCTATGAATATCATTCCTAAGGGGGAAGATCTTCAAAAATTCACCAGTGCTTATCATATAAACGATATTGATTCGCTCATCTATTTTCATCACCTCCTTGTCAAATTTGTTCCTCTCACCGGCCGGTTTGGCATAGGCTTTCTGAACATATTCCGAAAGCTTGTATCCGCCTCCATGAGTCATATCCACTATTTCACCAAACGTTGCAACGGTCCCGGATATCCCTAATATCTTCTGGATCTCGCTGTTTGATACCTTGATCATCCTTTCATTCTGCCAATCGGCAAAATCGAAGTATATGCCAAGGAAGACCTGCATTGATGATAATCCCTCAAATTCATTCTTGTGGGTCACTTTTCTAAGAATATCGTTACTGAGAGTGTACAGGGGTTTAGTCCTTCCCTTTTGGTCCTGCACAAGAACCTTTCCAAACTCCTCTGCAGCTTTTTTGTCAGGGATAAGCTTCTGGGCATTTGCTATTGAAAGCCCTGTCATTACAAGAAGAAGCGAAATAACTGTAACCGTTTTACGGAGAGCTGAAGACCAGTAACCCGGATTTATGTTCCTGAAAATAGATTTTGGATTAAATATCGACAGTATTATAAAGAGAAACATTATTCCATACCCGGTGTATGTCACGAGCATACCGATATTGTCGTGATTAATCGAAAGTACCGTACCCTGTTCATCCTGGTCGAATGAAGACTGATAGAAACGATAGCCTTTATATTTAAGGATATTATTCATGTATATCATAAATCCTTTTTCCGTTCCCGAGGTTTTGTCGATAAGAACAACATCACTCTTGTAGCCTGACGGGCTGTTTGATCCAGGGTACCTCTCGAAAATGAATTTATTCAGTTTCAGCATGAAAGGCAGTTTTGTCACTACCGATCCATAATACAGCTCAATATTACGGCCATCGACGTTAACACTTCCTCTAGCCTGATTTTCATTTTTCTTATCCCAGAGAGTGATTGCGACAGGCTTATCACCGGCAAACAGGTGAAAGATCAGTGCATTTTCGCCAGTCTCCTGTTCCTTTGGATTAACTTCAACAGCTTTCAGATATCCGCTTAAAGACATCTCCTGTGGAATAAGCTTCATCCCTTTGAAAGAGTAAAGCTGCATCTGCTTCAGTGAAGTTCTTTTCCCGGCGGGAAGCGGCACACTGTCTCCATGCATCATGCTCATCTGGGCAAACGGAGATAATGAAGAGACATAAAATCTACCGGAGTCGGTTGTAAAAGAAATGTCTGACTGTTCCTTGCTGTTCAGTCCTATAGTATAGCCTGATGACGTTACTCTGTCTCCGTCGCGCAGGATAAGATTATCCATTGACATATGACCCGAAGCCGCTATAACTGAAATAATCGGTACGCCAGAAGGGGAATCAGCAATGCTTTCCGTAGCATTCTGCAAAACCTGGTTAAGCTCTATCTCATAATTTTCTCCTCCGGCTGTGAATTTCCTTGAATACTTTCCTGTGGAGGCAGCATTCATTGTGAATTTCGAAAGCTTCTCAGCAATTATGCTTCCCTTTTCATCCTTTATTGTGTAGCCCAGGTATTTATCGGTCGAGTAGCACCTGTTTTCTTCCTGACCCTGCCTTATATGAATTGATCCCTCATATCCGAAATATCTTGTTATTGCTGCACCCAGAAGAATAACAAGAAATGAGGCATGGAATATGAAAACAGTCAGTTTACCTCTCTTGTAGAGTTTTAAGATAAAGATCTGACCAGTCAGGTTTACTGCAAGAAGAAGAAGGATTATGGCAAACCAGACCGACCCGTAAACGAGCGAATATGCTGAAGCTGAACCGAAGTCGTTTTCAATAAATGTCGCTGCTGCCATTGCCATGGCAAACAAAACAAACAAAACACCCATCATAATGGGAGAGAAAAAGAATTTTACAACTTTCATGGTTTCTTTTTTCGTGAAATTTATATCTTTTAATATTCGTTAATTATTTAACCCCGCTCTGAGATTAACCTTAATTTCTCCTTGTCAATTATTTTTATCCTCGAGTAGCCTGCATCGATAACGCCCGTGCCCTCAAGCTCCTTGAGAATCCTTACAACACTCTCCTTTGCCATGTTCGTCATCTCTCCTAGCTCCTGCCGGGAAAGTATCATTTCAAACTCATCTGACCTGAAGATTGTATCAGAGAACATAAGCAGGGCTTCCGCAATTCTGCCAGGCATTTTTTTCTGGGTAAGCGAGACAAGCTTATTGTGTACAGTGTACGATTTAAGGCTCAGATCTTCAAGCATGCCAAGGGCAAAAGCTGTATTCTGAGCAATAAGCTGGTTAATCAGTTCAAAACTTATGAAACATGTTTGTACGATTGTAAGTGCGGCCACTGAATATGAATGTCTGTGCATAACATGAACACCGGGTCCGAGGATCAGATTTGTCGGAAGGGCCATTCCGAGTATGAAATTCTTGGAATCGAGTCCCTCAATATAGATCTTTGCTATCCCTGAGGCCAGGAATACTGCACTTGTTGCAGGTGACCCCTGCTTAAGTATAATCTCTCCGGGCTTGAATGTTGCTTCATACCTGTTTTCATTTATGAGCTTTAGTTCATCGTTTGTGAGGGTACTAAAGTTCTTCCATGCCACTATACAGTTTTCACAACTATGAATAGGTCTTTCACCAATCATTTTAAGAGTTTAAAGGGTGACAAAAGTAATTCTCTGTTCGGAAAGTTATTAAAAACTAACTAATATCATATATTTAATTGACATATATCACTTCTTTCGCTTATATGAATCAATTTGCAGTATTGCATATATCACAGCGGGTGTTATCTGAATAACAGACCCTATTTGTACTTTGCAGTCAGAAATTAATACCTTAAAACTATAAACATGAAAAACCTGATCAAACTATTATCACTCACAGTCGGAGCTGGGTTTCTGTTAGTGTCTTGCGAAGGACCTATGGGTCCTCAGGGTGCCGCTGGAACTAATGGCACCAATGGCGTGGACGCCAACCAGACGTGCAAGCTATGCCACAACAGTACCGTTGTTGAAGAGAAGGCAACCGAATTTGAATTTTCAAAACATAGTTACGGTACTGCAGCATTCTCTGAATCCGGAAATACGAGTTGTGCTCCATGTCATACCATGAAAGGATTCCAGGCAGTTGTAGCTAACGCTACTCCGGTAACATTTACTCTGGATGCAACAAGCGGAAAATATGTCAACAATTATGCAGCACCTGCAAATCTGGCGTTTGGTGAATTCGGTTGTCCCACCTGCCATGTTAATCTGCACACAACGTATACAGATGCTGATTTCTTCCCTCTGACAACAACCGCAGCAGTTCCTATGACAATGTGGGCCGGAACAAAATCTATCAACCTTACACAGGACAACAGCAAAGCAAACCTTTGTGCTAAATGTCATCAGCCAAGACCCGTTACAAAATCGACTGACGGTAATGTGATAGATTATTCATCTCTTATAACAAATCCAACTGCAGTTTTCTATGATTCGACAACAGCCAACATGGGCTCCAATATTCTAAAAGTATCTTATAGAACCGGTGTCCATTACGGTACAGTCGGCGCAATACTTGCAGGTCAGGGTGGTGTGGAATTTACAGGTTCATTATCTTACACAAACTCTTCACATTCAACACTTGCTTCATGCCAGGACTGCCATATGGCTGACGTAACAGGTAAAGCTGGCGGCCACACATTCTTCTCAAAAGGTAATTTCAATGGTTGTAATGTCACCGGATGTCACTCAACAAGTCCCCTTTCAGCAACTGCAACCCTGTTTACCTCAACCAGGGCTACATACAAGACTCTGCTTCAGACACTTGCATCCAAACTAAAGCAAGGTGGTGTTGAACTGATGAATAAGAACGGCGATGCGACTACAAACTTATGGGCCGGCATTACAACAAACAATTATGATGGTTACATTAACGTTTATGATCCGGTTAACAACCCGGCAGGTCCGACTTATAACACCTCGTCATTCAGAAACCCAAGTACATCAGGGTTCACAACTGCACAGATCGCTACAAACAACAGCTTTCCAAAACTGTATCTGATGAATGTTCAGATGGGAGCAATAATTAACTTCCAGATGGGCCTCAGGGAATACAGCCTCGGAGTTCACAACAATTCCTACTCAACTGCTCTGCTTCAGAACTCCATTGATGCTCTTACAGCTGCAGGTTTCTAGGATACAACATAACTATAACAAAAAAAAGGCTGCCTCAAAGGGCAGCTTTTTTTTTGATGAATTATAACCTGTCTGTCCAAATTATTAAAGCGGTTTCTTCTTCCGACTTTGTCGGTATCGCAGCGTTTGTGCCATCAATTCGTAAGCCGTCCTGCAGAAGACAGTTGCTTCGTAGCGTCGCTCCCCGTAATGACCGGATTACCATTATAAAATTGTTTGTCAGATTACCGGTATTGCTGCTTAAATTCGGTCATTGCGGGCAGAGCCAGGCAATCGTATCAAACAGGCAGAAACAGATATTGTGCTTATAAAAACAGTTACAGCTTGTATTCATCCTTAGCCTTCTTCCTCTTTGCATCGATCCAGATAAGGACCAGGCTTATGACAGCGAACATATAATGACCCCAAACACCTATAAGCAGAATTGAGAGAGTTACGATCATCCACATTGGAGGCGTTTTTGTCCAGAGAGCCCTGTGTTGAGCAGGAACTGAATATGATGTCGGGACCCCCCATTTCTCAGTAACCAGTTTTTCAACAGTTCCGAAAACCGGATGCTCGGTCAGCCTGGCAACAATAGTGAGATTACCTTCCTTATCGCCGGGAATATCAGATGGGAATACAATTGATGCCGTACCATTATCATCAAGTTTAGCGTCTGCCACAGTCAGATTACTGAACATCCTTGGAACAAAAACATTTATAACCTCCCCTTTCAGGGGGGTCTTTTTATCTCGCTCGTAGGTATACGCAATAATCTTTACTGTTTTAATGGTATCGATAATCGTAAGTGTCATTCCCAGAGTTATATCCCTGACTGATATTTCCGCAGAAGCAGCGTCAATAGTGTCTTTACCCTTAAACTCTGAAGTGAATTTCCATGATCCTGTTTCGTCGGCAAAACTTTTTCGGATTGTATCAAAAGAGAAATCCGCTTTTCCGTTCTCATCAGTAGGCAAGGTTCCAAGTAATTTTGATGTCCCGCCAGCGAAAAAAGCTATCTCCTTTCCGGCAAGCGGAATATCGCCATTCTCTCCTGAATATGTCAGTCTTGCCTGCAGGGCAGGTTTATCATTTATCTTAACATATTGTAGTATAAGTGAAGGCCTGATGTTTTCTCGTGTCTGCGAAAATGAATTTGCAGTGGCAAGTATAAAGACAAGTAAGTATGTCAGCAGATAACCCGGAAGCTTTTTCATGTCGGTCATAACTCTTAAAATTATTTCAGGAGCTCATCCTTGTCTTTTTCCTGCATCTCCGATATTGAAACTATCGGTGCGATCTTGGATACAAGCATGAAGAGCATCGCAAATACCGATACACCCGCAAAAGTAAGCGACCATTCAACCCAGGTAGGTGTATATTTGATCCATTCTGGCCGAACATCCTGAATTGGAAGGAAAGGGGTCTCAAGTGTGGGTATAACTATAATATAACGGTTTACCCATAGAGCAAGAAGAGCTATCACTGCGGCAATTGTAATGTTCCTGATAGTTCTGAACTTCGGGATTGCAATAATTATCCCGGGAAGCAATATCCCGATGTAGTTGGCAAAAATGAAGAGGGAATAATATTCACTGAATAGCTTATCGATAAGGATTGAATCCATTTTAATTGATCCGTACCATTTGGTAAGGTAATCTGAAAATGTAAAATACCCGTAAAATGCAGCGATCACTGTCAGGAGAACACCCACATTTACAAAGTGTCTTTTAGTTATATATTCCTCAAGGTGGTAAACCTTCCTGAATATCCACATCAGTATTATAAGAAGTCCTGTACCGGAAAAAACTGCAGCTATTACGAAGTATGGACCAAATATTGTTGAATGCCATCCTGGCTGAAGTGTAACTCCGAAGATCCATGCCAGAACCGAGTAAACTATAATTGCAATGGCAATGATCATTGCTGCCATTATCGTCCTGGCGTTCTTTAGAAGCTTATGTTGTCTTTCGGTACCTGTAAAACCCAGGGAAAGAGCTTTATAAAGCTTCTTCTTCCAGGGAGCAACATTGAGTTCCTGGTAATCCCTGAGTATTGCAAAATCCTCGAGGAATGAAAGATAAAGATAAATAAAGCATCCGGCAAGGTCGGTGCATATTGCTATAACATCCCAGGTTATCGGGGATTGGATCCTTGCATGGATAAATAGGAAGTAAAGCCTGTCGAGGCGTCCAATACAGAAGAAGATAAAGAACGGACCTATTATAAGCGATATTACGGTTATAAGTTCCGCCATCCTGATGACCGGCTTTCTCCAGCCGGTATTGAAAAGGTGCAAAACTCCAGAGATCAAGGCACCTGAATAGCTTAGTCCCATAAAAAAAATAAAATTGACTATATAGAATCCCCACACGACATTATCGCGCATACCGGTTACAATGTGCCCCTTTTCTATCTGCAGGACCAAACCGTAAATGCCCACAGCGAAGAAAGCAAAAAACACAAAAAAGGTAATATACCACCTCAGGCTGGTTTTCTCCAGTTCCGGGGTAAGGTCTTTAATCAGCTTTGGATCTGCCTGCATTTCTCAGTCATTTAGATGGTTACGTTTATCTCGGGCCAGCTTTTTTATATCTTCCCCTTATTTTCTCATCAGCACCTTCAAGTCCGCTTTCAACAGGGTATACCCTGTTTGTCGGGGGCAGGTAATAAACACTGGGGAGTGTACCCAGCTCTTCGCGGTACCTGTACCCAGCCCTGTCCATCATTAACTTACTGAATCTCAGCGTTTCGTCTCCATTTGTAACTGTATCTTCAAGAAGATCCCCAAAATATATCACTCCCATGGGACATGCAGTAACACAGCGTGGCAGCTTGTTCTTTCGCAGATTATCCGCACAAAAAACACATTTTCCAACGGTTCCTTCGAGTGCAGGGATATTCGTTTCCGGGTCATATGGATAATCCTTTGGTACATCAACCTCCGGGTCCTTCCAGTTAAATACTCTTGCTGAATACGGGCAACCGGTCATACAGAATTTACATCCGATACATCGCTGGTTATCAACAAGAACAATGCCGTCGGGGCGCTTATATGTTGCGCCTACCGGACATACACTGACGCACATTGGCTTATCGCAGTGGAAACATGGCCGTGGAAACCAGTATTTTGCTGTTCTCTTATCATCCTGAAGAAGATAAAGCTTCATCCATTCATGGTCTTTTGGAAGCTTATGTCCCTCCTGGCATGCTTCAACGCATTTCCTTGCATTCTGGCATTTGGCAAGATCTATAACCATACCGAACTTCCTGTCGGGCAAGCCCTTCCTAGCCTCGTCCTTAAGCTCTGCAACTATCTCCTTTGCCGGTTTTATATCATTTTCATCTACCTCTACCAGCTTGCCTTCGGGAGAGAGAAGTTTGACTGTTTTTCCTGATCTGGAACTTTCATTTCCGGATTTTAGAAATGAAGTACCTGAAACGCCAGCCAGCGACGCAGCTCCGATACCGATTCCTACTTTCTTAAGGAATGAGCGCCTGGTGTTTCTGTTATCATCACTATTCCCTGTTTCTTTCATTTTTTCAAGTATGAGTTTAATGATCGTCGGACCTGTGGTATCCTGAAATCATTCCCCAGAAAAGAGAGCCTGGCCTGGAACCAAGCGTACACGTGTAGATATGGATTAACATAAAAATCGAAAGCAGAAAGCCGGTTGAAACATGTAAAACATCATTCAGCACGAGCCCGCTTATACCAAATACATTCTTAATCGCTATGTCGGGAAAGAACAAAACAAAACCTGAAATAATAAGTAATGGGAATCCGGCATACATTGCAAGAACATACGAAAATTTCTGGAGCGGGTTGAATTTCCTTGTCTCTGTCACTGGGAAGGGGTGCTTCTCTCCCCTGAACATCCCGAATGAATAGTATTTCATCTGGGAAACCAGGTCCGGTATCAGGTTTTTCCTTTCAAACCGGTAATAATCTCCGTTTGCAGTAAATGCGTTACCTAATATATAAAAGATATAATTGGCCGTTAGAAGTAATGCGGCAAAATTATGCCACTTCACTGCTTTTGCAAAACCAACCATATAAGCCGCATTTCCCTTATCGGTATAGTGCATGCTTAATCCCGTCAAAATAAGTATGATGAACAACAGGGAATTAATCCAGTGCCATATCCTTATCCATTTAGGGTACAAATACATATTATTTTTCTTTATGATGATTTTCTAAGCTTCAATATCCTGAATGTAATATGAATAATAATAACAACTGAAGTCAGTGCAAAAAGAACAAGGCTAATGATATTCAGGTACTTATTATTATTTGCTCCTATAACATACGATTGATTAAGAATAATCCCATTCAGAAAACCTGCACGTCTCTGCTCCTTCGATTGGAATTTATAAAGTGTGGTCATAAGGATGGAATTCTGGGAATGGCATTCATTGCAGCGTCTGACTGCCTCATTCTTGGGAACTATCAGATGGGAAACAAGTATGTTGTCGTTTACTTTTGTGTGGCATTCTATGCACCTCACATTCTGAAAATGAACCTCCTGGTTTGGCAGCCACTCGTGTGTCTTAAGGATATTGATCTCCTTGCGGTCAGTAAGCAGCTGAAAATGAGTAAAATCAGCATGACAGCTGAGGCAGATATTGTTATCGTATTGTATGGTCTCCTTCAAATTTTCCGTATTCCGAAGGTTGATCTTATATGTATGCGGATTGTGGCACTTCCAGCATGAAAAGCCTTCACCTTCAAGCTTGAAATGTGTGCTTTTCTTGTAATCAGCCTCAATCTCATCGAAATGATACTTTGCAAATCTTTCGTCACCCCCATGGCAATCGATACAATTCAGCTTGGGTTCCATTCTTAGCTCCCCGGAATGCGGAAATTTAAGATAGCCTTCAGAATGACAGTCGGTACAACTAAAACTTTTATGATTCGACTGATAAAACTGATCCCTATTGACTATTCTCTGGGTACACATCAATGCTTTTATCTTCTTTCCCTGGGATTCATTCGCGTATTCATATTTTTCCTGACCATGGCATTTGAGGCAACGCTCATTATTGTCGTGAAAAGGAGAAACAAAATGGGCCGTGTCCGGCTGAGCCGGAACAGGCTTATTCCATTTGTATGAGGTGGCAAATCCGCTTGAAGAAAAACAAATCAAAACAACATATACCGCAGTGCGGAATCCTTTCAGACTCATTCCTGATCCCTATTATGGAGTTAGAACCTCACGGTTATGTTAAATCCAAACAAGAACTGCCAGCTCTTGAAATCGTTTTCGTTGAATACGAGATTCCTTTGATTTATAATCTGGTTATAGTTGGCAACAAAAATCTGGAATGAATGTGTTGGTGTACCAATTTCCCACCCGAGAGAAAGGTTTGGCTTTACGGGTATCTTAGGCTGCTTTGTCAGAAGCTGGTCATATTCAAGTATAAGCGAATGGTTTCCGAAAAGATTTGCCCGGCCTCCTACAGAAAGTCCGAAATTGAGGTTCTTATAAGTTGAATCAGCAGTATACTGTGGAACAGAGTTGAAATAGGCCATAGTAGGAGCAACCTGTACAGAAATTTTCTCACTTATTTTACGTGCAACTATCAATTCAGTGAAATAAGAAAACCTGTGGATAAACTTGTAGGATGCTGTCGGGCCAAATGAATCATCTGTCCGCGCATCAAGCACAACGTTGCCATAATATGAAAGTGATATTGGCATTTTATTATCCTGAGTCTGCTGAAGGATAAGAACTTTCCAGTTAAGATCCTGAAGCTTATAATCCTTTGTGGTTCCAACGCCTACCATTATCCTGTCGGTAATGCCATAATCAAGACCGAGCCTTGTGTCAGCGGATCCGTATATCCCGTAGAGATCTTTAATTGTACTGATATTTGAAAAACGATGCTTGATCTGAAACTGAAGTTTCCCCTTTTCAACATTCATTATTGTAGGGTTATCGATCAGTACTGTTGTTCCAAAGGTAGAGGTAACCGGATCAGAACTCTTCTGGTTGCTGGTATCTTCCTGGCAAAATGCTGGCAACAGGAATGCTGAAAGTATTAATACAAGTAAAGCCTTTTTCATATTGTCAATTTTAATTAGTTTTTGGTTCATTAGTTATTGTGGGCTCCCTGGTTTATCCAGACGAAGATTTTTTGCTTCTCAATATCCGAAGTTCTGGAGGTATGACTGGCACTTATCACCTGCATATAGAGAATGCTTGTTGAAGCAGGTGGAGTGATCATTCCGTGTGTCGACAGCGCGTTGTACGAACTGCCTTCCCTCAGGTCGGGAGTTATAGCCCCATTATGGCAATTTATGCAAATCCCGTTGAAGATAGGCTGTATATCAGTCGCAAAATGTACTGAATCAGCCGGGTTGATCGTGGGTGGAGCGTAGGCATATTTCTCACACGACGACAGAAAGCTTATCAGTATGAGCATGACTAAAACACCAAGGGAAACTTTTGTTATTTTTACTTTTTGATTCATAGTTGCCGTAATTGTTAATTAGTTCACAAATATATTTGATAATACTGATTGGTAATTTATTAGAGGTCCCTAATTTTGGGTTTGTCTCCATGCTCTTTATCATAATGGAAATTGACATTTGTCATTCACCTGGTTGATATATATTGAATATATTGAAAATCAATTCATAACAAATCTATTCCTTTATATGGAAATGATAATATCAAGGCAATTTACAGTCCTTTCACTTCATCCCGAAAGAGGAAGAATAACGGTTTCAGCTGCCAGTTTCAGGTTTGCCCTTGCTGCAGCAGCTATTGCTGACTTCTATATGAACGGTGAGCTCTCGGAAGAGGATAAAAGGCTGACACCATCGCCCAGGCATAACGGAGATCCGTTTCATGACAGGCTGATTGATCTTATCGCAAATTCTGCCCACCCAAAAAAGATCCTATACTGGATAAGAAAGTTATCCCGGAAAAGCAGGCAGAACCTGGAAGAATCTATATCAGTTTTTGTCTCAGGCGCTGGCATAAGGCATGAAAAAAAATATTTTCTTGGCATATTTTCTTATAGCAGGTACTATTTCACAGATCCCGGTGTCAGGAGCTCAATAGTTGAGAACCTCCGGGAGATTGTAATTAATGGGAAGAATCCATCTGATGAACAATTATTGATCCTCGCACTAATGAAAGCGACCAACTCACTCAGTCATCTGGCTTCTGAATACAGCGAAAGATCCGTCATCAGGGGAAGAGCAAGAGAACTTTTTAAAAAAGATGAGTTTGCTTCAAAGTATCAAAAATTCGCAAGATTGATTATCTCATCTGTAACTGTTGCCACTGCGGCGGAGGAATCATCCTATGTAGCATAAAAAAACCGGATCGTCAGATTTTCGATCCGGTTCATTTTTTCTATTTAATCCTTTCAGAATTTATACTGATTATCTTCGATCAGTTTATCGGCAATTTGCCTTCTTCCATCCTTAATATTAACACCTGCTACACTGGAAAGTGTGTCAGCTGCTTTTAAAAGAGGCTGTGCCTCAGCTTCCGATGCAAATGAGTTTACTGCATCAAAGGCACATTTCCTTATCCTTGCAGCTGAATCGTAGAAATTGACATCAAGGATATCCCTGTAAACAGGAGCTGATCCTTTAAGAGATTCACGCTTCTCAACCCTCATAAGAAGAGACTCTGAAAGATAAACATCCAACATCATGTCGGCTATATTATTTAAAACCTCCTGCTCATTCACAAGGCCTTTTTCAAATTTCTTAACCGCGCCATGGATCGTCATCAGTATAACCTTCTTGAAGTTCTGAACATATCTTTGCTTTTCAGCAAAGTAACTTTCAGTCGCTGCTTTGCCATCAGTAATCGTTCCTGCGGAATTATAAATCTTTTCAGCTTCCGGGAAAAGTGAAAATTCACCTTTCATTGCTCTTTTCATTGCAGTATCAACGACGAGGATCCTGTTGATCTCATTTGTTCCTTCAAATATCCTGTTAATCCTTGAATCGCGGTAGCCGCGATCAACTGACATCTCTGCAGAATATCCCATTCCGCCGTGGATCTGGACCGCTTCATCGGCTACATAATCAAGCATCTCTGAACCTGCGACTTTTAATATTGCAGCTTCAACTGCATAATGGCTTATCGCCTCGATTGAAGCTCTCCCTTTATCACCGCAGTCTGCCTTGAGCTTCTCCATCAGGTCGTCAATATCCTTACTCACACGGTACACCGCTGATTCTGCTGCAAGAAGCTTAATGACCTGCTCTGCCAGCTTATATTTAATTGCTCCGAATGAGGAAATGTGAACTCCGAACTGCTTGCGTTCGTTGGCATACCTTACTGAATCAGTAATTGCTTTCTTGGCGGCACCAAGAACATTGCCGCCGAGCTTTATCCTGCCCATATGAAGTATGCTAAGGGCTACCCTGAAGCCTTCTCCTCTTTTTCCGATCAGGTTTTCAACGGGTACCTTTACATCATTAAAATAAATCTGTGCCGTCGATGAGCCTTTAATACCCATCTTATGTTCATCAGGACCTATAACAACCCCCGGATATTTTGATTCAACTATGAATGCGCTAAGCACCCTGTCATTGTCGATCTTGGCAAACACAACAAGTGTATCTGCAAAGCCGGCATTCGTGATCCACATCTTCTGTCCGTTCAGAATATAGTTCTTTCCGTCCTCGCTAAGCTTTGCGTTTGTTTTACCGGAGTTTGCATCACTCCCTGCTCCAGGTTCGGTAAGACAGTAAGCTCCAAGGAATTCCCCGGTCGCAAGTTTTGTAACATACCTCTGTCTCTGATCCTCGTTCCCATAATACATTATAGGGAGTGTCCCTATCCCGCAGTGTGCCATATAAGCTACTGAGAATGAATATCCCGCGCCGGTAGTCTCGGCAACAAGCATCTGTGTGACGAAGGACTGTCCAAAGCCTCCATATTCTTCCGGAATAGAGATACCCATCAATCCTAGTTCCCCTGATTTCTTAAGGATGCTTTTCATCAGCGCCCTGTCGCTTTTCTCAACCTGTTCAAGGTTAGGATAAACTTCCGTTTCAAGAAAATCTTTGCATGTCTGTGCGATCATCAGTTGTTCCTCATTGAATTCTTCGGGGATGAACACATCTTTGGCTTCAACTTCGCTTACAAGAAATTCGCCACTTCTCAATACTTTTTTGTTTTCCATAGATAAATAATTAATATTCTAAAAGTAATGTTTTAAGGATTATTTAACCTGATACCCCCTACCCGACCTTACCCAGGCTGAAGCGATAAGAAACTGTCCGGTGGGCAATTTTCGCGAAGAGGCCGGACTACCTCGCAGGCTGCCCAGATATCCGGCACCTTCGCTATCACGGCATAACATGCCGCGACCTGACGCCCGGCCCTCCTCCTGGGAGAAATGAGAAAGGGGGTCAATCCTCATATTATTTTAATTATTCAAACTCCTCTTTATATTTCAAGCGACAGTGCGACAAGTTCAGCAATGTCGAGATTCTTTATCTCCTCTTCGCGGTTTTTGTATTTGAGTCCGTCGGTTAGCATAGTCATGCAGAACGGACAGGCTGTTGCAATGACTCCGGCACCAGTTTTAAGGGCATCCTCTGTCCTTTCAATGAATACCTCCTTATCCCCTTTCTCAGCCTCCTTGAACATCTGAGCGCCACCGGCACCACAGCATAATGCAAAACTCCTGTTCCTCTCCATCTCCACAAAATCAGCCGTAAGGCTTTCAATAACCGAACGGGGATCGTCATATACATCGTTTGCCCTTCCCAGATAACACGGGTCATGATATGTTACCCTGACATCCTTTAATTTAACAGGCCTGAGCTTCCCGTCTTTAATGTTCCGGTTCAGGAATTGAAGGTAGTTTATAACCTCATAGCTGCCACCAAGATCTGGATATTCGTTCCTGAAAATATTATAGCAATGAGGGCATATTGTAATTATCTTTTTAATCTCATACATCCTGAATGTCTCTATTACCTGAAGTGCCTGCATCTGATAAAGCATCTCATTCCCGGCTCGCCTGGCAGGATCGCCTGTACATGTCTCTTCTTTTCCAAGAACAGCATAGCTTACATGGAGATATTCGAGTATTTTTGTGAAAGCACGAACAACCTTTTTATATCTGTCGTCGAAGGCGCCTGCACAGCCTACCCAGAAAAGGTATTCGGGTTTTTCTCCTTTGGAGAAGAGTTCTGCCATTACCGGTACTTCAATCTTTCTGGTTTCCATTTTTGATCTTTTGTTACACAGAGTGAAACAGAGGTTTTAATTAATTTTGATTTCGAGATCTTTCGTCCAGTTCAGGCGGTCCTCTGCCGAATACTGCCATGGAGCTCCGTTATTCTCAATGTTATTAAAAACTGCCTTAAGCTCTCCCGGGGCTGAGGCTTCCTCCATTACAAGATACCTCCTCAGGTCAACAATCAGTGTCGGATGGTTAATGTTTATAGGACACTCTTTTG
>JBBIIS010000037.1:0-508 GCA_037446375.1 Bacteroidota bacterium
TTCGAGTGCATTTGCTTCCTGGTCGTTCCCTGTTCTGGACCTGTTACCGCTATTCACGTCGATAACATGAAGGGCTTCAGTATGTTCGATAATGAGATACGCTCCATGTTTAAATGAGACTGTCCTCCCGAAAAGGGACTTCAGCTGCTTACTTATTCCGAAATGGTCAAAGATCGGGAGGTTGCCATTATAAACCTTAACGATCTTTTCCTTTTCGGGGGCGATCTCCCTTATGTATCTTCTAATGTCGTCAGCAATAATGGTATCGTTGATATGGATACTGTTGAATGAGACATTAAGCATATCGCGGAGGATGGTGGATGTCCTGTTCATCTCACCGATAAACACTTTTGGAGTCTTTATATCCTTTCTCACGGCATAAAATGCAGCTTCCCATTTGCTCACAAGCTCTTTCAGTTCAGCATCGAGTACCGCCACTTTTTTACCTTCGGCTACAGTTCGCACAATAACTCCATAGTTGCGGGGCTTAATGCTATGCACGAGAGCC